>CAMNDR010000097.1 GCA_946535685.1 uncultured Clostridia bacterium
CCGATCGGGGCTGCCGCCCCGAACCCTGCAAAATAGCTTTTTTGACAGTCTGAGGCACCCATGCTGCTGCACGGGTGCCTGCTGATTTCATTCGAGAAGTCCGTATTTTGCCTTCACGCGGAGGATCCGGCGCACGCTCTCGTTGAGACGGCTCTCCGGGATCTCGCCGCTGCGGACTGCCTTATAGATCTCCATGAATGCCGCATCGGGATCCGCCGGCATGAGGATCATATCCGCGCCTGCCGCAAAGGATGCCTTCGCTGCTTCGCCGGAGCCATAATTCGATGTGATCGTCGCCATCGTGTGGGAATCCGTGATGACGATGCCGTTGTAGCCAAGCTCGTCCCGCAGCCATCTGGTCATGACGGTGTAGGACAGATCGGCGGGAAGATTGTCGCCGGCACATTCCATCGTCTGGTGGCCGACCATCACAAAGTCCGAGCCTGCGTCAATGCCGCCCTGGAATGCCTTGAATTCGCAGCTCCGCAGCTCATCGAGCGAGCGGGTGATCCGGCAGACCTTGTCGTTGTGGGTATTGCCGCCCCCGGCACCCAGACCGGGAAAATGCTTCAGCGTGGCGCTGACCTTGCCGCTCTTCTGCAGACCCTTCACCATGGCGGCGCTCATCTCTGCAACGACCGCCGGATCGCTGCTGAAAATACGGTCGCCCAGCTCGTTGTCCGCGTTGACATTGACATCCGCCACCGGCGCAAAATCAACATTGAAGCCAAACTGTGCGATATCTGCCGCAATGTCCTCGCCGATCGCTTCCACTGCCCTGGCATCGCCCTTTGCGCCGTAGGTCGCCATCGGGCTATAGGCGGTCGTTCCAAGCGTCCCGGCCACACAGGCGACCTTGCCGCCCTCCTCGTCCACCGCAATGAACAGGCCTGTGCCGTGGGATTCCTGCGCATAGGTCTGGGCATTGGCGATCATGGACCTGGTCTGGTCTGCGCTCTTGAGATTCTGCGCAAAATAGATGATGCCGCCGACCGGACGCTCCTGCAGCGATGCCTGTATTTCCGTGCCGCTCGCTGTCACGGCAGCGGTCGTCCCCGCAAGGCTCTCCGGCGTGACGATGAGGAGCTGATAGACCTTCTCCTGCAGCGTCATATTGGCCAGATGCTTTGCTACGGCAGCCTCCTGGTTATCGGGATTGGCCACAGCGCCGACCAGCAGGTTCCGCTTCATCAGCGCCAGATCAAAGACATCCGCCTTTCCGTCGCCGCTGCAGTCCACCCACTGCAGCTCATTTTCCCGCAGTGTGATGCGCTTGTGCAGCGCATCCTGCAGCAGTCGCAGATAGCCGACCTCCCATTCCGCCTTGCTCACCCATGCGATCTTGTAGCCGTCCGACACCGGATACACAAGCTGCAGGATGCGCTCCGTTTCCTTCGTCACCCGGCAGACGTCACGCCTTGCAAGGCTGCCTGCCCGGAGCGTCATGGAGCTGCGGGTATAGGTCGGGATGATGGCGGGCGAGGTGATCTCGTCGATCGCCTCCGGCAGGACATCGCCAAGCACCTGGTTCAGCGGCAGATAGCCGACCCTGCGGCCGCCGTCGCCGTTGAAGAAGAACCGGCACCAGCCGTTTGTATAGACCTCGCTGATCGTACACTCGGTCGTCTGCGTGATCGTGCTGCCCGCGATGGGCGTTTTGCAGTCCGCATAGCAGGCGGTCTGCTCCTCATCGGATGCCGGGAACACATGCAGCGGCAGATAGCCGTCCAGACAGTTGTCCTTCTCCGGATGCAGCTCCGGATGATAGTCGAAATCCACATAGCTCACGTCAAGGTCGATCGCCGTGGCACCCTTGCCGTTGCCCGCGAGCTGTCCCTTGTTGGAGTACTGCCACATGGCATAGGGATCGCTGAAATCATCGCTCGTGCAGTCATGCGTATAGCGTGCAAGCCACAGCGGATAGCCCTTTGCCTTGATCTGATCCCGGTCAATGTAGTTCGTGAACCAGTTCAGATTGGCATAGCAGCCGGCCTTGAAGCCTGCTGCTTCGATCATGGCAAGGCCGTCGAGGGTGTACTGCGTCATGATCTCCTTGCCGAGCTTTTCCTGGGCTGCCTCCTCGACATCGAGGAACACGGGGTAGTCGAATTCCTTGCCCTTGATCGTCTCGATATAGAGATTGACGGCCTCCTCGAATTTTTCCCAGCTTGTCGCACCGCAGCGCATATAGCAGCCGACCTTCAGGCCGCACCGGCGTGCTTCCTCGAAATTCCGGTCAAACTGGTCATCCTCGAAATATTCCTCGTCCTCCGAGGGGAGCTTTCCGGCACGCAGGATGACAAAGCTGATCCCGTTGCCCGCCAAAAGCTGCCAGTCCACCACGCCGTTATAGGCGGAGACGTCCACGCCCTGCAGCATGGGCTTGAGTGCGGCCGCTTCAGCCTGTCCGGGCTGCAGGAAGCCGAAGCACGGCAGGAGCAGCAGCAAGGTCAGCAGCAGCGGCAGTATCCTTTTCTTCAGAATCATGCATTCACCTCATAGATCCCCGCAGTGTGCGGGTTAGTATATTGGGACTATTATACCATACATTGCGAAAAAAGTCAAATCGGATGCCGTATTGCTACAGCATCCGACTGTTTTTTCATTCAGGTGACCTCTTCTTCCAGCAGCGCAGCCGCATCCCGGACGCATTCCCGGCAGACATGGAAGCTCTGCATGCGCAGCTCCCTGCACTGCACGGAGCCGTGCTTTGCCATGAAGGCGGCTTCGAGCGCGTCGATCTTTTCCTGCGCAGCATCGCCGTATTTCTGCGTCAGCACATACTCCGCCGCCAGAACCGCACCGCATTTTCCCATGCGGCCGCCGGCAAACGGGCGGGCGATCTGCCTTGCGGCATCCTCTGTCAGGCCTGCCTCCTCACAGAAGGCATTCAGGACTGCCACCGAGCAGGGCATGCCGCTTTTATGGTTCTCTGCTGCTTTTTCTGCACTTCCGGGCATTCCTGTTCCTCCCTTCTTACTGGATCTCACTGAAATCGGCGATGATCTCCACAACGTATTTCAGGATGTTGAGAGAGTCGATCTCATCCGGGTTATCACCCTTCTTGTCCACATTGGCATTGATCTTCGCCTGCGCACTGAGCTTCTCGCCGACCATCAGGCTCTTGTTGAGAGCGATGACATCGAGAATGGTGATCTTGCCGTCCTCGTTTACGTCACCAAGCGAGGTCTTGTCGTCGTCCTGTGTCGGTTTCGGATCCGTCGGCTTCGGATCGGTCGGCTTCGGATCAGTCGGATCCGGCTCGGTATACTCGATGCCGTCGGTGATGGAATCGAAGCAGGGCTTCGAGGCATAGAACTCATCGAACAGCAGCGGGCTGCCCCATGCACGCCAGCTCTGGTCATCGGTCGTGCCCCAGAATACCACGGCAGAGATGCTGTCCTTATTGCGGACGATGGCATCCATGATGTCGGAATAGTACTTCGCCTGGAGTTCCAGCAGCTCATCGGTCACAGGCTGATCCTTCGCCAGTGTCGCATCGAGCTCAGTGATCTGGATGTCCAGACCGGTCGCACAGTACTTGTCCAGTGCAGAGCCGTAGTGAACTGCCAGCGGGAACGGCTCCTCGCCGCCGTTGTTCATGACATTCAGGTGCGACTGCAGGCCGATGCCGTCGATCAGGCCTTCCTCCTTGAGCTCGGTCGCCATCTTGATGACGGCTTCCGTCTTGCCCTGCATGTACTCGTTGAAGTCGTTGTAATAGAGCTTGCAGCCCTTGGGTGCGTACTTTCTGGCGAAGGTGAACGCATCCTTGATGAAGGAATTGTCGCCGTATACCTGAACCCAGCCGGAGGATTCACGGTTCTCATCATAGGTGCCGCCCTGTCTGGGCTCACCGCCGTCCGTCCATGCCTCATTGACAACGTCCCAGGCATAGAATTCAACATCCGGGTACTCCTCTGCGATGACCTCCATCACGCCCTTGATGTAGTTCTCCATACGCTGACGCATGGTATCTTTATCGACCCACTCGCCTTCGAGGGTATAGTCCTCCTTGAAGAACCAGCCGGGGGTCTGGGAATGCCATACGAGCGTATGACCGCGGACAGGGATGTTGTTGTCACGGGCAAAATTCAGGATCGACCGTGCTGCGCTCTTGAGGGAGACTGCGACCTGCGTGTTGTCGCCGTCAGCGGCAAGCGCCTTGCAGGCTTCCTGGTCAAGCATGGACTCAGGCTTGAGCTCGTTGCCGGGCGTGAGGCTGTTGAAATGCTTCAGGATGAGCTGCTGCGTAGATTTCGGCGCAAGCTCGCCCTCGGTGACGGCAGTACCGATCTTGAAATAATCGGCATAGACGTTCTTCAGACCGGGGATATCCTCCTCGATGCCGTAGACCGGCGCTGTTTTCAGCGAGAAATCGTCGATCGCAAGATCTGCCTTGTCCTGGCCTTCCACATAGATATAAACATCGTGGACACCCTCCGGGAAGCTGAACTTGATGTTGTCAAAGCTCACCCACTCGCCCGAACTGGTCTGCTCCTGCAGATTGCCGTAATGCGGCGTATCCGAACCGTCTGCGGTATACTGCAGGCTGACCTTGACGGAATTGTACCAGGCTGCCTTCGCCTTGACGGAGACCATGTACTTCACGCCGGGCTCACAGATCTCATCGAGACGGAACTGCGGACCGTTCCAGCCGTTGGAGCGCTCGGTGACGTTCAGAACCTTCGAGCCGGCATCTGCGTCCTCGCCGACGGTCAGGACAGACGTATCCGTGTCACCTCTCGGAGAGAACTTCGAGGCATCGCCGTCCTCGAAATCGGTCTCGTAGATCAGCTTGGCATCTTCGAGCAGCTCGGCGTGGGCTGCGCCTGCGGGGAGCAGGGCTGCGGTGCATCCAAGCGCCGTCAGGGCGGCAAGGGTGCGGCGGAATGTTTGTTTCATAAAAAACGCCTCCTGTTTCTTGATTGTTACCATCTTCCATTTTCATAAATCCAGTTCAACTTGTATCATCGTTTGTCACAGTATATTTTAACACATCCTGTATAGTTTGTCAACGGTTTTACAGATTTTATTTCTGAGATTTCCAGATTCCGGCAATACATATGCGGTGTATGCCCCCTCCCCGGCGGGGAGGAGGCTCAGCTTGTCGATAAAGTCCGTATTTGCCGCCTTCAGGCGGCAGGAAAAGCAATGCAGAGCGAAAGAAAGGGGCACTTTTTTGCAAAAAAGTGCCCCTCTTTCCAAAACAGTCC
>CAMNDR010000098.1 GCA_946535685.1 uncultured Clostridia bacterium
CAAGATTCATCAGCACGGCATACAGCGCATCCTTGAAGGTCTCGTAATCCTCCTACTCAGCAGTGATCTTCTCATTGCCGGATTCGCCGTTGGCAAGGATGCAGACCATATCGTTGGTGGAGGTATCGCCGTCCACACTCACACGGTTGAGTGTGATGAACACGACCTCACGCAGCGCCTGCACGAGCAGATCGTGGTCAATGGCGCAGTCGGTGGTCAGGAAGGTCAGGGTAGTCGCCATATTCGGATGGATCATGCCGCTGCCCTTGAGCATGCCGCCGAGCCGGCAGGTCTTGCCGCCTGCGGTAAACTCCACAGCGACCTCCTTCGGAACAGTATCCGTGGTCATGATGGCATTCACGGCAGCCGCATTGCCGTTCTCAGAGAGGCTCTGCGCCAGTGCCGGGACTGCCTTCTCGATCGGTTCGATCGGAAGCGGCTGACCGATGACGCCGGTGGATGCCACGATGATATCCTCCGGGTTCAGATCCAGTGCCTTTGCAGCGAATTCACACATCTGCTTCGCCTTTTCCTCGCCGTCTGCATTGCAGGTGTTGGCGTTCACGGAATTGACGATGACCGCCTGTGCCATGCCATCCCGCAGATGGCGTCTGGTGACAGCGATCGGTGCGCCCTGCACCTTGTTGGTCGTGTACATCGCTGCTGCCGTGCAGGGCTTGACGGAGCAGATCATCGCCAGATCATTCTTGTTCGGATCACTGCCGGGCTTGAGGCCTGCATGGATGCCGCCGGCCTTGAAGCCCTGCGCAGCGCAGACACCGCCTTCTACAAAGGCAAAGCCCTTGAACTTCTTATTCTTCAATGTAAACACCTCTATTGAGCCGGAGCACAGATCAGACAAGACCCGTTGTCTCATCAATGCCCATCATAATATTCAGATTCTGTACGGCAGCGCCGGAAGCGCCCTTGCCGAGGTTGTCGAGCCGTGCGCAGAGCAGCATCTGCTCGTCATTGCCAAAGGTAAAGATCTCCAGCTTGTTCTGTCCGGAAAGCGTATTCGACGCCAGGAAGAACTTTCCCTGTTCCTCCGGCAGCATCACCGGATTGACCGTCACGAGCTTTGCGCCCTCGTAATGAGCCGCATACGTCTCATTGACCTGTGCAAGGGTGGGGCGCTTCTCCAGCATTCTCGTCTGGAGCGGAACGGAAACGACCATGCCGCTGTAATAATCGCAGACGATCGGATTGAACATCGGCTTTTCGCTCAGGCAGGAGAAAAGCTGCATCTCCGGGAGATGCTTGTGCGACTGGGAAAGGGCATACTGACGCGGAGAATTGAACTCCTCCGGCTTATCCTCGCCCTCATACACAGCGATGGCATTCTTGCCGGCACCGCTGTAGCCGGAGGTCGCATAGGCAAATACCGGGAAATCCGCCGGGATCACGCCGGCGAACACGAGCGGGCGCAGCAGCGATACAAAGCCGCTTGCATAGCAGCCCGGAACAGCAACTCTGTCAGATCGGATGATCTTTTCCCGGAAATCCGCACCCAGCTCCGGGAAGCCGTATGCCCAGTCCGGATTCGTCCGGTGCGCTGTAGAGGCATCCAGAATGCGTGTGTTGGTGCCCTTTGCAAGCTCCACCGCTTCGATGGAAGCCGCATCCGGCAGACACAGGAACGTGAAATCAGCCTGTGCCATCATTTCACGGCGTGCATCGTTGTTATGACGGTCGGCATCGGCGATCTTCAGCAGCTCGATGTCGCTCCGCCCGTTCAGGCGGTCAATGATCTTCAGACCGGTCGTGCCGGCCTGACCGTCTACATATACCTTTACGGACATGGCGTGTCCTCCTTATTTCTCATCATCGTCATCATCCTCGATCGGGGAGCGGGGGCATTTCCATGCACTGTAGGCAAGGCATGCCACCAGACAGAAAATTGCCCATCCCAGCGAAACATAATAGTTGTTGATGAAAATCCCGATCAGGATCTCACCAATGAACCAGATCAGCACGGAAAGAGACGTCAGTGCGAGGATGAACTTGATCGCTCGTTTTTTCATTTCTCGTCAGCCGGCCAGTCCCACCAGCAGAGCTGTTCGAGCTCATAGCGGATATTGTCGAGCTGTACGGCAACGGCCTTCGGAGACGGGCCGCCGTAGGAGGAACGTTCCTCCACGCAGCGCTCCAGAGCGATGGCATCATAGACATCCTCTGTGAACAGCTCCGTCATTTTGCGGTATTCCTCGATGGGCAGCGTTTCGAGCGTCAGATCCTGCTCGATGCACTTTGCCACAAGCGTACCCGTGATCTTGTACGCATCCCGGAAGGGCATGCCCTTCTTTACGAGATAATCGGCGCAGTCGGTGGCATTGATAAAGCCCTTTGCGGCTGCCTTGCGCATGTTCTCCTTACGGACACGCATTGTCTCGAGCATCGGGATGAAGGTCTTCACACAGAGCTTGACATTGTCGATAGCATCAAAAATGGCCTCCTTGTCCTCCTGCATATCCTTATTATAAGCAAGGGGCAGACCCTTTAGCATGGAGAGGAGCGTCATCAGATCGCCGTTGACTCTGCCGGTCTTTCCGCGGATCAGCTCAGTGACATCGGGATTTTTCTTCTGCGGCATGATGGACGAGCCGGTCGCAAATGCATCATCCAGCTCGATGAACTTGAACTCCCACGAGCACCAGAGGATGATCTCCTCGGAGAAGCGGGACAGATGTGTCATGATCAGCGAAAGCGCACAGCAGAGCTCCACGCAGAAATCACGGTCAGAAACGCCGTCAAGGCTGTTTTCCACCGGGCGGTCGAACCCCAGGAGCTTGGAGGTCTGCCAGCGGTCGATCGGGTAGGTCGTGCCGGCAAGTGCGCCGCTGCCGAGCGGACACTCGTTCATGCGTTCCTTGGCATCCCGCAGACGCAGGAGATCCCGGCGCAGCATCTGGGCATACGCCAGCAGATGATGGGCAAATGTGATGGGCTGCGCACGCTGCAGATGGGTATAGCCCGGCAGGATCGTGTCCGTGTGCTTTTCTGCCATATCGCAGAGCACAGTGCAGAGCTTGTGGACGAGCTTTGCGATCTCGTCGATCTCATCCCGCAGATACAGCCGGATGTCCAGCGCGACCTGGTCATTGCGGGAACGCGCGGTATGCAGGCGCTTTCCGGTGCTGCCGAGGCGCTTTGTCAGCTCCGCCTCCACGAACATGTGGATATCCTCAGCATTCGGATCAAACTCCAGCGCACCGCTCTGCAGATCCGCAAGGATACCCTTCAGCCCCTTCACGATGGTCTCTGCCTCGCCCTTGTCGATCACGCCGCAGTCACCAAGCATCGTCGCATGTGCGATGCTGCCCTGGATGTCGTGCGCATACATTCTCGCATCAAAAGCGATCGACGAATTGAAGGCGTTTACCGTCTCATCGACCTCTTTTGAAAATCTGCCTGCCCAAAGTGCCATAGTCGTTCCTCCGGTAATAAAATGACAGCGCCGGAGGCTTTATCAAAATGAAGCCCCCGTGCTTGTCAGAAATATATCAGTTGTTATGGAGCTGCCGGTAAGCAGCAATCAGCTCCCGCACAGGGACGCCGTCGATCTCCGCATTGTTCCAGTCACAATCCTTGAACTTCGTGCCGATGAAGGCGCAGTTCTCGAACAGAGATTCATTCATGTTCAGGTGAGCGAATCCGGATCCGCACATATCAAGGTGCATCACCTTGGATTCCCGCATATCTGCATTGCTGAAAACCGCACCGTGCAGATTCACCGCCTGGAAGGATGCATTCTTCATGCCCATGTTGCGGAACTGTGCATCCTGCATGGAGCATTCCTCAATGCGGGTCTGGTCGAAGTTGGATCCGATCACCGCCACGCAGTACAGATTGCCTGCGTTGAACACAGCGCCGTCAAGATCCACATGCTCGAACACCGCACCCTTGAAGCTCTCGCCGGTGATGATCTGGCGGGGACCATCCTGCTCCTCAGCCTCAACCGCAGCCTCTGCAGGCTGGGTCTTGGCCTTCTTTTTCTTCTCTGCCATGAAATCAGTCCTTTTTCTCGGCAGCACGCTTCTGGTCGAGCTTTGCTCTTACCCAGATCGGCAGACCGAACAGATTGATGAAGCCTGCGCTGTCCTTCTGGTTGTAGACATCGTCAGCGTCGAAGGTCGCTACATCCTCATCATAAAGGGTGTACGGGCTTGTCACGCCGGCGTTGATGATGTTGCCCTTGTAGAGCTTGAGACGGACATCACCGGTCACGGTCTTCTGTGTCTCGGTCACAAATGCGCTCATTGCTTCACGCAGCGGGGTGTACCACTGACCGTTGTATACGATATCGGCAAACTTGATGCCGAGATACTGCTTGACTCTTGCAGTCTCCTTGTCGAGGGTGATGGTTTCAAGCACCTCGTGTGCATGGTACAGGATCGCACCGCCGGGAGTCTCATAGACGCCGCGGGACTTCATGCCGACCAGACGGTTCTCCACGAGGTCTGCCAGACCGATGCCGTTCTCGCCGCCGAGCTTGTTCAGGGTGGTCACGAGCTCTGTGCCGTTCATCTGCTTGCCGTCGATGGCAGTCGGGATGCCCTTTTCAAAGTGGATCGTCACATAGGTGGGCTTGTCGGGCGCCATGATCGGGGAAACACCCATCTCCAGGAAGCCGGGCTTCTCGTACTGCGGCTCATTTGCCGGATCCTCAAGGTCCAGACCCTCATGGGACAGATGCCACAGGTTCTTGTCCTTGGAATAATTGGTCTCACGGTTGATCTTCAGAGGGATGTCGTGTGCCTCCGCATAGTCGATCTCCTCGTCACGGGACTTGATATCCCAGATTCTCCACGGTGCAATGATCTGCATATCCGGTGCAAATGCCTTGATGGCCAGCTCGAAGCGAACCTGGTCATTGCCCTTGCCGGTGCAGCCGTGGCAGATCGCATCTGCGCCCTCCTTCAGGGCGATCTCAGCGATGCGCTTTGCAATGATCGGACGCGCAAAGGAAGTACCGAGCATATAGCGGTTCTCATAGATCGCACCCGCCTGAACGGTCGGATAGACATAATCCGTGATGAACTCCTCTGTCAGATCCTCGATATAGAGCTTGGATGCGCCGGTCTTCAGCGCCTTCTCCTCCAGACCGTCCAGCTCTGTGCCCTGGCCGACATTACCGGAAACAGCGATGACCTCGCAGTTGTTATAATTCTCTTTCAGCCACGGAATAATAATAGATGTATCCAGACCGCCGGA
>CAMNDR010000099.1 GCA_946535685.1 uncultured Clostridia bacterium
TCCTGTCGGCGACGGTCACGTTGAATGTCCAGGTCGTGGCATTTCCGGCGGAATCCGTCAGGGTCGCCTCGATCGGGTAGACACCGGGCGTTCTGTTGTCCACGGTGCCGGTATAGGTCAGGACGGGAGAGCGGTCGTAGTTATCGCCATAGCCGACCAGGTCTTCGATGTTGAACGCTGCGCCGGTCTTGATGGCGGCAAACTCGCCGATGTTGATGGGCGCAGGCGGCGTGGTATCTGCGACATGGTACTGCAGCGTGACGGTCTGCTCGGTATCACCGAAGCGGCAGGGGATCTCTGCGATGAAATCACCCAATTCATCCGTCGGGAGCAGCATATCCGGATCGGTCAGCTCGGCATTGGTATCGGTGACAAGCGCAGCGGCTGTGAGCTTTTCGTAGACCTCGACGGTCTCACGGCCGGTCATCCGAAGCGGTTCCGTCGGCGGCTCGGTCGGCGGCGCTGTGGGCTGGTCGGTCTCGGGTTCCGTCTCACCCGGGATCGGTGCTTTCTCCAGTGTCACGGTATCCGGGTCAGAGACTTGCTGTGCCGTGATCGGTACCTGTCCGCAGGCTGTGAGCAGCAGGCTGCACAGCAGCGGCAGCAGGATGGCCTTTCGTTTCATGCGGGCGCTCCTTTCTTCATGCACAATGCGCAATTCTGCGGGGAATTGCGCATCAGGCTGCAGTTTTGTTATGGCAACACCGCACATAGCTGGTGGTGCAGATGTGCCGCCAAGCCGCCAGGCGGGCTTTGTGCGGTGTTGCCTTATGGTATCAGAAATAATAATAACCGTCCTCCCTTGCGATAATGCCGGCGGCAAGGAGGTTTTCGAGCTTCAGGCGGGTGCGGCTGTCGGAATGCGTCCGGAGCGCCCTTGTCATCGCCTTTTCAGAAAGGCATCCCCCGTGGTCGGCAAGGATCTCGAACACGCTGCCGAGCTGGTCGATCACACGGTGCGGCGACTGCTCCGGTACGAAAAACAGCAGGCTGCGCAGATCCGGTTCGAGCTTCCGGAACAAATCGCCGGCGCAGTGCTTATTGCCCAGGATCGCAAAGGATGCATCATCGTACATGCCTTCATTTTGGAGCTGGTCGGTGATATTGTTCAGCTCCCGCATCATGCGCTCTCTGGTGAAAAGGCAGCCGGCCTGCAGCAGCAGCTCGGCACGGTCGGCAAGCTCGCCATTCTGTGACAGCATCTGCTCCGGGCCGTCGCTGGTGAGCAGGAAGGCGCCGATATCGCCGGTGCCGCGGCCGAAATGATAGGGCGTGTCGGGGATGGTGACGAAGGTGGTGTAATTCAGGGCGATCATATGCTGATACTGCGAGAGGATGCGGCAGCCGCCCCTGGGATCCCATGCGGCGATCAGACCGTCGCCCACATGGAAGAACAGATAGCGCCCGTCCGGCGCAAGCGCTGCACAGAGCATGGTACAGGCGAGCTCCTGCACATCACAGCCAAGGTCGCCGGCTTTCCGGCGGATGGCTGCACGGGCTTCTTCGAGGAGATTTTCGGCGGCATGCTGCTCCGGCATTTCATAGAAACGGTCAAACATGCCGAGAAGCGTGGGAAGAACGGCTTCTGCAACGGATACGGCACCGTCCCGCGCATAGGCGCAGGAGCCTGCACCGTCACAGAGGACGGCACCTGTCACACCGGTCGCCGGGTCACACCCCGTGACGGCGTGATCTTCGCAGATCTTGCCGAGCTCTGTATGTGCTGTGCCTGTTCTGCAGTAGCAGCAGTGCTTGAATACTGCCTGTTCCCGTGCCATGCGCTCACCTCCTGTCGCTGATGTCTTGCTTTCTTATTGTAGCATAGAATGCATCGAAAGTCAAGGGGGGCGTGGCTTCCATGCGGATGACTTACGGCAGCACCGCACAAAGCCCGCCTGACGGCTTGGCGGCGCATCTGCATCCGCAGGCCGGGGGCATGCGGAAATTTGCACCGGAATGTGCAAAAATCAGTCTTTTTTCCGCTGTTTATGAAAGGGGGGATCGCTATGATCCTGAATCAGGCGGCGGATATCCGGCTGGGAACAGCGGAGGTGCAGCGGGTGTGCCTCGGAACACAGACGATCTGGGAGCGCAGCAGCGAAATGCCGGTCATGACGGGAATGGTGGGCTACTTTGACTGCAGCAAGGGCGTTTCGGCGCAGGGATGGGAAAATCAGGCGGACGGTCCGGATATTTCCTTCACCGGCAATGTGACGCAGGCCGGCGGCGCTGTGCATATCCCGGCAGGCGGCGGCGGTGCGTTTCCTTGCGGCGTACTGCCGTCAGCGTTTACGCTCTACCTCATCGCAAGGGCGGAAAAAACAAGCACATGGCGCTCCGGCAGAGGACAGTTCCTGCTGTCAAGCATTACCACCAACTACGGCATGCTGGGCATTGAGATCAGCACGGGCTGGGATGAGCGCAGCCGTCCGGCGTTCCGTTCGGTCAACGGGCTGAACACAGGTGTGATGCTGCCGGGCAATGCGTTCCATGTGCTGGCGGTCGCTGTCACCGGACAGACAGGACAGTGCTATGCGGACGGGCAGTATGTCGGTACACTCACCTACCGTTCCAATACGCTGCAGCGGCTGTGGCTCGGAAAGCGGGAAAGCTATGATTCCCGGTATGCCAATGAATACCGCTTCTTCGGCTATGCGCAGACAGCGCATTCGGGCAGCGACATCATCCGGAACAGCGTATGGCTGATGCAGCATTTCGGGGTGACGGCGCTGGATGCCGTGCAGTTTGTGGGCTATCTTTCGGCAAACGGTGCGCAGTATCTGGACACGGGCTATGCACAGCAGTCGGCGGATCTGATGTGCAGAGTGGGCGCACGGATCGACACGGAACCGGCGGCGGCAGCGGATCTGCTGAGCGCCGGAGCAGGTCTGCGGCTGGCCTATCGTGCGGATGATACCGCCTATCCGCAGGTGCTGTATCTGAGCACCTCACAGACGGTATATGCAGCGGCACATGCGGTGCCGTATGGGAGCAGGGCTTCGTTTTACCTGCATGTGTGCCCGTATGAAACCCAGATCGGTGCGGGCAGCAGCTATGTATACGGGCTGGAGGACGATGCCGGG
Organism: uncultured Clostridia bacterium; assembly: GCA_946535685.1. Taxonomy (GTDB): domain Bacteria; phylum Bacillota; class Clostridia; order Oscillospirales; family Ruminococcaceae; genus UBA3855. Next base: position 3,084 of record CAMNDR010000099.1, read on the forward strand.
GCGCTTGCGTCGGGGAATTATCAGATCCTTGGAGAGCGCTTCTGCGGGCGGCTGTATGATGCATTCATCAGCGACGACGAGGAGATCGTGCGGGATCTGGTGCCGGCGGTGCGCACGGCGGACGGAAAACCGGGGATGTATGACATGGTGACGCATACGCTGCTGACCAATGCGGGGTCAGGGGAATTCGGATACGGAGTGTAGACGTGGAAGCTGCGTGACCGCAGAGGCACTTTCACAAGTACGATGCCCCGAAGTGCTTTCAAACACTTCGGGGCAAATCTGCTGTATGGGTTGTGCGTTTACCGCTCGTCGAGCGGGGTATAGGGTCTCGGATCGTCGATGGCCTTGTATGCCGGACGGATGATCTTGTTGGAGTTGATGAGCTCCTCGATGCGGTGCGCAGACCAGCCGGAAATGCGGGCGATCGCAAAGATCGGCGTGTACAGCTCGGCCGGCAGGCCAAGCATTCTGTAGACAAAGCCGGAATAGAAATCCACATTCGCGCAGACGCCCTTGTAGATGCGGCGCTCGGCGGAGATGACCTCGGCGGCAAGACGCTCGACACGATCGTAGAGCTCGAATTCCTTCTCCCTGCCCTTTTCTACGGACAGCTTCTGCACGAAGCCCTTGAATACACGGGCTCTCGGATCGGAAATGGAATAGACCGCATGACCCATGCCGTAGATCAGGCCGGAATGGTCAAAGCCTTCCTTGTGCAGCAGGCTGCGCAGATACTCCCGCAGGGCATCCTCATCCTCCCAGTCGGTCACATGCGCCATCAGGTCGTCGAACATCTGGCAGACCTTGATGTTGGCACCGCCGTGCTTCGGCCCCTTGAGCGAGCCGAGTGCGGCTGCGATCGCAGAATAGGTATCGGTGCCGGAGGAGGAAACAACATGCACAGTGAAGGTGGAGTTGTTGCCGCCGCCATGCTCGGCATGGAGAACCAGCGCCAGGTCAAGGAGCTTGGCTTCGAGCGGCGTGAACTGGCAGTCCGGACGGAGCATATACAGGATGTTCTCCGCAAGGGACAGGTTCGGGTTCGGCTGGCGGATGATGAGGCTCATGCCGGCCTTGAAGTGATACGCCTGGTAGCCGTAGACGGAGATCATCGGGAACAGCGAGATCAGCGACAGGCTCTGGCGCAGAACGTTCGGGATGGAGATGTCATTTGCCTTGGCATCATAGGAATACAGCGCCAGGACGCACTTGGCGAGCGTGTTCATCATGTTGTCGCTCGGCGCCTTCATGATGACATCACGGGTGAAGATCGCCGGCAGATACCGCAGCTCTGCGAGCTTTTTGGTGAAATCGGCGAGCTGCTGCCTTGTCGGGAGCTTGCCGAACAGAAGCAGATAGGTCGTCTCCTCAAAGCCGGGGCGGTCGTCATCGGCAAAGCCCCTGACCAGATCCTCGACATCAATCCCGCGGTAATAGAGCTTGCCGTCGCAGGGTACGCTCTGGCCGTCCACGATCTTGGAGGCACAGACGTTGCCGATATGGGTCAGGCCGGCAAGGACACCCTTGCCGTTGAGATCACGGAGTCCCCGCTTGACATCATATTGGGTGTACAGCTCCGGATTGATGGGAAATTCCGCAGAGCAAAGTGCTGCGAGGGCGTCGATTTCTGGGCAATTGGCTTCCGAATAGTCATAGCGAGCCATGGTGATCATCCTTTCTTTTGGTAATGCACGATGTTCCGGCGTTCTGGAGGTGCTGCAGGAACGCTGTTCCGGCTGCGGCCGGATACATCCGCATAGTATATATTTAATATTATAACACAAACCGTAAAGAAAGTCAACAAAAAAGTCAAAAAAGTTTTTTGAAATTTATGCACTTTACCTCTTTACAAATCATGCAATCTGTGCTATACTATAATAGTTGTGAAACGAGGTGTGGCTCAGTTTGGTAGAGCACTACGTTCGGGACGTAGGGGCCGCAGGTTCGAATCCTGTCACCTCGACTGATAAAAGGCTTAGATGAGCAGTGGATGCGTCATCTAAGCCTTTTTGTTTTGCGGTGCAGGACAGGGGATTTCGCTCACTGCGGTGAGCGGCCAGGGCTTTCAGCCCTGGACCTGACCAGCTTTTTCCCTAAAGGGACGCTTCGCA
>CAMNDR010000100.1 GCA_946535685.1 uncultured Clostridia bacterium
GGGGCTGCATGCCTGGTCGGGCGCAGCGATCGTCCTCATTCTGCTGACCTGTCTCTATACGAGCACAGCCGGTCTTCGTGCCGCCGGCAGGGCTGCGCCGTTCCTGGCGGCGCTTCTGCTGCTGGCGGTGATCGTCCTGACGGCGGGGGCTGCAAAGCGCATCGTGCCGGAGCGGCTGTTCCTGCAGACAGACGGCATCCGCAGCGGGATGCTGTACTATCTGGCAGGCAGCGGGGAGCTGGCGGCGGTCTGGCTTCTGACCGGCCGCATCCGCGGCAGCGGAAAGGCTGCAGTTCTGGCGTATCTGCCTGCAAAGCTGGGATTGTTCCTGCTCCTGTCCTGCCTGAGCATCCTTGCCGGCGGACGGCTGACGGCCTCGCAGTGGTATCCGTTCCTGACGCTGACCGCACTGGCGCAGCCGCTCGAAGGACAGCGGGCAGATGCGCTGTATCTGCTGGCATTTGTGATGGTATTTGTGATGCATCTGACGCTGATGACGGGGCTTGCAGGGCATTGCCTGACGCTGCTGCATCCGAAGCTCGAACGCATGGCGCCGCTGCTGCTTCCGGTGATGCTGCTCCTCTCATGGCTCATCCCGGCGGATATGCTGCAGATGAGCTGCGCCGCCTGCATGCCGGTTCTGACGATGGGGATCCCGTTTTTCGCAGGATACCGCATGAAAAGGAGGGTGACCGCATGAAGCGATTCTGGTGTCTCTGCCTCCTTCCGCTGCTGCTGACCGGCTGCGGGAGCGAGGGATTTGCCGACCGGATGTATACCCGTGCGATCGGCCTGCAAGGTGATCTGCAGATGAGCGTGCAGGGCTTCGAGCAGCAGGGCTGCACGGTGGTGCAGGCGGGAAGCATCAGCGAAGCGCTGCAGTTCGAGGAAGCCGCCGCCGGGGGAAAGGTCTTTACCGGCCACACGGAGCTGCTCTGTCTGGACGGCAGCAGCGGCGGCGATGCCGTGGAAGCGCTGTTTTACGGGCAGGGGCTCTCGCCGGGCTGCAAGGTGCTCTGCACCCGTCCGGCGCAGTTCCTGCAGAAGCATGATGCCGCAGAAACGGTGCATTCGCTGCGCATGGCAGAGCGCAGCGGACTTCTGCCGCGGACGGAGCTGGCAACGGTGCTGGAGGAATGGCTCGGCACCGGGCAGACGGCGCTCGTCCCGGCAGAGGGCTGCAGGGAGCTGGTGCTGCTGCGGCGGGACGGCCGGAAAACGCAGCTATCTGCGCAGGCATGTGCAGGCATGCGCTGGCTGCGGCCGCATCCGGCTGTGACATCTGTCACGCTGGAGGACGGCACGGAGCTCGGCATTGCGCACATCCGCCTGCAGCGCTCTGTGGAGGGCGGCACGCTGCAGTATACGCTATGTATCCGGGCAAATGCCGATGATGCGCAAAAAAATGCCCTGCAGCAGGAGCTGCAGAGCGACTGTGAGCGGGCTGTCCGGGAGATGCTGGCAGCGCAGGCGGATGTCATCGGCCTGCAGGAGCTCTGCGAAGCGCATGATCTCCCGTCCGATCCGCCCCCGGAGGTCAGGGTGACGGTGGAGGTCACGGAATAATGCAAAAACAGTGCCCCTTGCAAAGCATCGGGACACTGTTTTTCTGATACTAATTTCTCATCAAGCTATTGAAAATAGCTTGATGAGAAGCGTGCGCAAAAGCGCCCGCCATTTTGTGACGCATAGCGTCACAAAATCCGTCTCATGCAATTTTCAACGCCGCCTGCGGCGGCTATCAATCTATTGATGTTATCAATAGATTGAATGAAAATTAGTATGAGCAATAGCATTGCACCCCTTTGCGAAGCATTGGGGTGCAAGCGGTAAACTGCATTTTCAGCGCATGCCCTGCGCCATGATAAAACCGAAACTGCGCATGCGACCTGCCAGCGGGGGCTCCCCGCCTTAGCCGTTGGTGCGCATCGTGTACTTGATGTGCTCGATCGCAGCCTCAGCGTATTCGTTGATCTTCGGGGAAGAATTGGCAGCGAGTGCCTTCTCGAACCACTCCAGCGCCTTGTCGAGCTGCGGGCGCATGCCGCCGCTGCCCTTGAGGTAGATATCGCCGATGGCGAGCTGGCTCAGCACCAGGCCTCTCTCAGCGGCCTCCATATGCCAGTCGATCGCACGGGTCGGATCCTGCGGGAAGGGATAGGTGCCCTTCTCATAGCTGTCCGCCACGTTGAACATCACATGCAGCAGCACGTCACGCTCCTTCTGTTCGAGGGTCGGCATCTGGTTCTTGATCTCACGCAGGAAGCTGAACATGCTGATCATGTAGTTCTTGGTTCTCGGCTTGCCGAGGAACGTCCAGCTTCCCATGTCGTCCATCTCGGAGACAGTGAAGATCGCATAATCCACGAGCTCATCGAGCTTGGACGGCGCATCGGCGGAAGCAGCAGCCGGAACGGAAGCATTCTGGTCTGCAGCATCATTCTGCTTGCGGCTCTTCTCGATGCGGTCGTAGAGCAGATTGTCCTTCATATTGTTGAGCTTGTTGATCATTTCCTTGTAGCGTGCCTGCCAGATCTCATTTCCGTGAGCCTCCGCACGGCGCTCCTGCAGGAGGATGTACTCCAGCATGTGGATGCTGCGCTCCATCGGTTCCAGAGCTTCCATCTTCGGGATCATGCTGTGGATACGCTCAGCGATCAGGAAATAGTGGAACATCGACATTTCCATAAAGTTATCGGCTGCTTCGCCCTTAGAGATCTTTGCCTGATGGAATTCGTCATCCGCACGCTCCTTGAGCTGCTCAACGGTCATCGTATCGGTGCCTTCGCGCCACTGATGAGCGCCGCAGTTCGGGCAATTGATACCATTTCCATGCAGCTTCTTACCGCAGTTATAACATACCTTTGCTGCCATAATCTGTTTCTCCTTTGCAACGGCGCAGAGTGTCTGCCGCCGGTATTATCTTACTAAACCATTATAACACAATCAGGGACAAACTGCAAGACCTTCCAATGAATTTGTCGGTTTTTTACAAAGTTTGGATAGTGGCACAGTCAGAATGCACAAAAAAGCACCCCCGGATCTCCGGAGGTGCCTGGTGGTGTTACAGCATCTGCGCACGCAGCTCCTCAGCGGACAGCGGCGAGAGATAGCCCGGTGCCACGTCAAATGCCGTGCGGCAGCCGGTCTGCCCTTCTGCCTTCATGCGGCTGAGCGCTCTTGCATAGGCCACGAGTACGGAAGCGGTGAACTCCGGATTGGAGCCGAGCTTCAGGGAATACTCGATCGTCTGGTCAGTTGTCTCACCGTCGCCGGTCTTGCCGGAGCGGATCACGAAACCGCCGTGCGGCAGGGAAGTGTGATCCCGGTCGAACTCCTCCTCGGTGATGAAGTTCACGGTGGTGTTGTACTGGTCGAAGTAGTTCTTCATGGTCTTGATGTCGTTCTCGATCTGCGCCAGATCAGCGCCCTCCTCGGCAACGACATAGCATACACGCTCGTGCTTGTCACGGGTGGAAAGCTCCGGCTGGCTGCCGCTGCGGACGGCCTCGATCGCCGCTTCCACCGGGCAGGTGTACTGGATGCCGCGCTTTACGCCCTTGACACGGCGGATCGCGTCGGAATGCCCCTGGGAAACGCCCTTGCCCCAGAAGGTATAGGTCTTGCCGTTGCGCAGGATGCTCTCGGCATAGACACGGTTCAGGGAGAACAGACCCGGATCCCAGCCGAGCGAGATCATCGCCAGATGGCCGTTTTCCTTTGCAGCCTTGTCCACATTCGCAAAGTGCTCCGGGATGCGGGCGTGGGTGTCGAAGCTGTCGATGACGTTGAAGTCCTTCGCCAGCGCCGGGGTCTGCTCCGGCAGATCGGTCGCACTGCCGCCGCAGATAATGAGCACATCCACAGCGTCCTTGTAATTGGCAATATCAGCCATGCTGTAGACCGGGATCCCGGCAGTCAGGAGCTTGACGCTCTCCGGGGGACGGCGGCTGAATACGCCGACGAGCTCCATGTCGTCGTTCTGACGGATGGCGAGCTCCACGCCCTTGCCGAGGTTGCCGTAGCCTGCGATGGCGATTCTGATCTTACTCATAGAAAAAGCCTCCACTTCATAAAATTAAGTTTACTCGATTATTATAGCACAAAAACCGGCTTTTGTAAAGAAAAATTTGCGTTCCGGCTTGATTTTTTAAGATTATTAAGCGAAACCGGCGTTTCGGCTAAGAATCGAATGTTGATAGACGGAGTACACCTGTTTTTAGCCGGTGGACATTCCTATTTTAACCGTATGTGAGATATGCAAATGCGTCCGGGCGGCATCCTGTAGAAAATCCGGCGAGAAGTTTGTGCGAAACGGAGAAATATGGTATGATCGCCAAATACACTTGCTTTTTCTTCCATTATGTGGCATAATTGAGATGCAGCCACAATTGATTGTGGAATGTTGACTACAAAGGGGGATTTATCATGAAAGCAAGAATTACAGCAGGTCTGACGGCACTTGCCATGCTCTGCGCATCCGTACCGATGGCGGTGCTTCCGGCGGTCACGGCATCTGCAGCGGATTACACCATAGAAACCTACGGCGACCTGACGATTGGCAAATACCCGACCTATGTTGCAATTGTTGGGTGTAACGAATATGTGGAGACAGTTGAAATCCCGGCGACCATTGACGGACTGCCAGTCATCAGCTTTGGCGGGGACTTCTATGGCTGTTCTTTCACAAGCATCACGCTCCCGGAAAGCATCATCAGCATCGGCTCACATGCCTTTCTGGGCTGTAACAAGCTCGAAGAGATCGTTCTGCCGGATAGTGTACAGGATATCGGAGAAGATGCATTCTACTGTTGCAGATTGCTCAAAAGCGTCAAGCTGCCAAAATATCTGAAAACGATCAAGGAGCATACATTTTATACCTGCACAAGTCTGACCTCTATCGAGATACCGGAAACAGTGACTGAGATCGAAATGTCTGCATTTTATGAGTCAGGGCTGACCTCGGTTACAATACCGGCGAATGTCAAGGTCGGCAGCAGTGCATTCAGTAAGTGTGAGCAGCTTGAAACCGCAAAGCTTGGCAAGGGTGTGAAACTCGATCATAGCTGCTTCCAGAAATGTCCGTCGTTGACCTCTGTAACACTGCCGGAGGATATCGAAACGATTCCGAATGGCTGCTTTAGTGACTGTGAAAGTCTGACATCTATCAACATTCCGAATACGGTCACAAAGATTG
>CAMNDR010000101.1 GCA_946535685.1 uncultured Clostridia bacterium
GCAATATAGCCCTCCCCCGAAGGGGGAGGTGCCGCCGAACGGCGGCGGAGGGGGCACTCACCGGTGCGCCAGCACCAGAAAACAGACTTTATCGACAAACTAAAACACAGTACGGGTTCCCCCGTACTGTGTTTTTTTTGCATGATTCAAATTACAATCAGACCGGCAGATCTGTCAGCTCAACAACGCATTTCAGAATGTTCAGCGAATCGACCTCGTCCACCTTTTTATTCAGATCCACGTCAGCATTGACTCTGCCCTGCGCCGAGATCGCCTCGTTGACCATCAGGTTCTTGTTCAGAGCAATGACATCCAGGATCGTGACCTTGCCATTGCAGTCTACATCGCCGTATACTGTGACCTTGAGCTCCGGATCGGTTGCCGGATCGGTCTCAGGCTCTGTCGTCTCAGGCTCCGTTGCCGTAACCTTGGTATCGAAATAGAGATCCACAGAATCGAGTGTGATGGAACCCATCTCCGTCTCGCCCTTGCCGCCGTACCAGTAACCGAACTGGATATTGCCGTACTCTTCATTCAGATCCGTATTGTCCGGAACCATCCATACCACATCGACCTTGCCCTTGGCCTGGTTCGTGAGGACAAAGTTCCACTGGTCGCCGTTCTCGGTATCCGACCACATCTTGAAGTCCTTCTCGCCTACAGATGCACCGACTGCATAGACGAGCTTATCCAGATCCTGCGTCGTCGTCAGATGGAAGACAACCGCATGAACATTGCTCTCGGAACCGTCGCCAACCGGTACACCTGCATCCGCAAAGCCGATCTCACCGGACATATCGCCCGCTTCGATCTCCTTGCCGACCTTGTAGCTGACACTATCTGTATAGTCGAACGTTCTCTCCTCGGTATAGGTCAGCACGCCGCCCGCAAGATTGACTGTGTCGATCTCCAGCTCCTCATACTCCACATCCGCATCGGTGCTGGCCTCCACGCCGTACCAGTACTGGAAGGAAATATCGCCGCTGGTCGCATAGGGCTGTACATCCTCCGGCACATCCCAGATCACGTTGAAGTACTTGCCGAGGGGGCCGTCAGCCGCACTCAGATAATAGCCACAGCCGGGATCAATGCCGAATTCAGCGCCGCCTTTTTCATATTCTGCGAGCTTATCCTCGCCCATGTCATTGTACCAGTAGCCGGCATTTTCATCGACCGAAAGTCCTGCAGCACTCTTGGCAGCTTCTGTATCCGCCGGAGACTCACTTACCACATTCAGTCCGCCGCCGTACATAAAGGTATCCACATCCCTGTCACAGGTGATCGTCGCCGTCAGGGATTCAAGCGTTACCGTTGTGCCGATGCCGGAAAGGCCGAATGTCGAATAGTTGAACTTGTGGCTGTTGATCGGGTCGGTTCCCTCCGTGAACTTGGTGCCTTCCTTGAGGTAGTATTCCTCGTCATAGCCTCTTGTCAGGACATAGGGCTTCTCAAATTCGATCTGGCGCGCCTGCGTGGCAGTCATCGTACCAGTGCCGTCCTTGTTGTCGGTGAACTCCCAGAAGCCGCTGGTCTTGTTGGCAGACTTCCAGCCGTCCGTCTTTGACTTCTCATGTGTATTGCTGCCGGGCGTCGTGCCGGATTCGCTCTTGACAACGGTGGATTTTGCGGTGGAATTCGCCTGGACATCCGTCACCGTGATCGTGCCGCCGGTCTCGCTCACATAGTTGTTGCGGAACTCAAAATGTCCCGGATACTTGTCTGTTTTCGGATTATAGGACAGGTCATACTTGGAGGTGTCATAGACCACCGTGTAGGACTTGCCTTCCTCCACATCTGCCGAGAAGCCCGCAGCCTCGATATCGCCGCCCTCGGTGTCGATCCACGTTTCCTTATCAGCATCCCACTCATACCAGTACGGATCCTTCTCCACGCCGATGCCCATGCCGAAATTCACGGTGCCGGTGAAATCCGCCGTGAAGGTAATGGCAACGTTCTTGATGCCGCTCTTGGCATAATCTGCCCAGTAGCCCGTAAATACGTCCTTTACGCCGAGCTTCTCGCTGAGGTCGCCTACCTCCGGTTCAGTGGGATCGGGGTCAGAAGATGCGGAAGCATTTGCCTCAACCGAAACGAGCGTCACGCTGCCAGTGCCGGAATAGTAGTTGCGGAACTCAAATGTACCGTCATACTTGCTGTTATAAGGATCCGCATACTTCAGGCTCACCTTGGATACATCAACGGTAATATCGACCTTTTCGCCCTTTGTCACGGCAACAGAAGTACCCTTGCCTTCGTCCGGCGCCACAAAGCTCTTGCCGTCGTATTCTGTCCAGTATTCCGGTGACTTATCCGTGCTGAGGCCAAGACCGAACGAGAAATTGCCGGTATAATCCGCCTCGACCGTGAAGGTGATGGTCTTGATGCCGCTCTCAGCGATGTCCGCTGTAAAGCCCTTGTAGACATCATCCTCCGCCAGTTTTTTACCGATGCTGACAGATGCCGCATAGGCATCCATCGTGTTGGTCATCATCGCCGGAACAGCCACAACCGCCGTCATGGAAACGCACATCAGTGCTGCAACTGCAGCCGCCTTCAGCCGGCTTGTCATCCTCTTAGAAACCATCGCAAATCTTCCTTTCTATCAATACGCCCAAAATTTCGGTCACAGTCAAATGATAACTGTGAAACATTACAGTATTATTATAGCATAAATAAGTCCACAATATGTGAATTTTTTGTGAACAATCGAAATTTCAGGGGTATCAATATGTAGAAATGCAGCCCATCTTTTTATAGATTATTACCAGAATGTTCATATTTAGTACAAATCCTGCGACTATCGCGCAAAAAAGCCCCTCCGCATGGAGAGGCTTCAGCCTGTCAAAAAAGTGGATTTGCAGGTTCGGGGCGCTGCACGCTTCCTTCGCAGCAATTCCTCCGATTTTCAGTCCACCAGTTCCATCGTACAGGTGATCTGATCCGGATCGCCGCATCCGCAAAACCGCCGCATCATACTGCCGGTACAGCGCCGGTCACATCACAGCCGCCAGTACAGCAGCAGCAGCCTTGTTCCACATGTTCTTCCTGCTGTATCAGTGCAGTCTCACATTTCATTTCTATTCTCCAGTGCTTTATACAGTGTCACCTCGTCCGCATATTCCAGCATGCCGCCGACCGGCAGACCAAAGGCAAGCCGTGTCACCTTCACGCCGAGCGGGCTGATGAGCTGTGCCACATACGCTGCCGTGGCATCGCCTTCCACCGTGGGATTGGTCGCCATGATGACCTCCTCCACGCCGCCCGCCTGCACTCTTGCGAGCAGCGAACGGATCCGAAGATCATCCGGCATCACGCCCCGCAGCGGCGAGATCAGCCCGTGAAGCACATGATAGAGCCCCTTATATTCACCCGTCCGTTCAAAGGCGGTGATATCCTTCGGATTCTCCACCACGCAGATCACAGAAGTATCCCGCGTAGGATCGTCACAGATCGGACAAAGCTCCTGATCGGTGAGATTCTCACAGCATTTGCAGTAATGCACTGTCTTTTTGGCGTTGAGCAGCGCCTGTGCAAATTCTTCCACCTCTTCGTCGTCCATTGACATCACATGATAAGCAAGCCGGGCAGCGGACTTCATCCCGATACCCGGCAGCTTTGCAAACTGTTCAGTCAATACGACAAGAGGTAATGCGTCGTGATTCGCCATCAGAACAGACCCGGCAGGGAAACACCGCCGGTGATCTTGCTCATCTCTTCCTCAGTGGTGTTCTCGATCTGGGTCACAGCCTCGTTCACCGCACTGATGATGAGATCCTGCAGCATCTCGATATCCTCCGGATCAACGACCTCCGGCTTGATGGTGAGGGTCTTGATGGTCTTCTTGCCGGTCATGACCAGCTCTACAGCACCGCCGCCTGCAGTCGTGGTAAATTCACGAGCCTCGATATCATCCTGCAGATCGGTGATCTGATCCTGCATCTTCTGTGCCTGGCGGATCATCTGGTTCATGTTCTGGGCATTATTACCTGCGCCCTTCGGTACTCTTGCTTTCATAACGGTTCTCCTTTTTATAAATAATTTGCTTTTTTATCAGACAGCGGTGGTAGGTATCCCGCTGTTCTTAGCTTGTTCGAGCATCTCCTCGATCGGCCGCTGTTTTGCCGCCGCCTGGGAGCAGCGTGCCCGGATGGCATAGCGCCTGCCCATCACCTTCTGGATGGCATCGCCGAGCGTTCTGGCGTTTTCCTTATCCTTGAACATCGTCAGGAAGAAGGCATTCTCCGCCGTGATGAGCATCACATTGGCATACGCCACCGCCTGGGAGCCGCTGAGGGTGCCGAGCACAGCCGGATTGAGCTTGCCGCATTCCTCCAGGATCTCCGGCCACTCAGCAACAGGCTTGAAATCCTCCATTTTGAGCTTTTTGATATCCACCTCCGGAGCAGGCTCCTGCGCCGGGGAGGGTCTTGGCTTTGTCAGCTCCGGATTGTACCCTGCCTGTGCAGGCGCAGCCACAGCCGGCCGGCTCTCAAGCTGAGCGATCCGTTCAGAAAGTGCCTGTACATCGGCACTCGACTGCGTCACAGCCTGCGTAGCCCGGATGAGCGTCATCTCCAGCTCCACACGCCGGTTCACCGCCCGTCCCATGCGTTCCCTGCAGCCCTGCAGCAGATCCAGCACCGCCATGATGCGGTCCATCTCCGTCTCTGCAGCGATCTTCTGCAGCACCGGCAGTTCATCCGCCATGCAATGTGCCAGCTTTCCGTCGCCGGTCGCCCGCAGGAGCATCACATCCCGCAGCATCAGGATCAGCTCCTCGCAGAGTCTCGCCAGATCCTTGGAAGCGTCGTGCAGCTCAGCCACAATGCCAAGCGCCGCCGCTGTATCCTTCGTATGCAGCGCCTCGATCAGCCGCAGCAGGTACTCACGCCCCGCCGCACCCGCAGCCTCTGCTGTGAGCTGTGCCGTGATCGTTTCGCCATAGGCAGCGCACCGGTCGAGCAGCGAGATCGCATCCCGCATGCCGCCGTCCGACAGCCTTGCCATCAGTTCCGCTGCATCATGCTCCAGTGAGATCTGTTCCTCACCGGCAATATATTCCAGTCTTGTGACCAGATCCTCCTGCCGGATGCGGCGGAAATCATACCGCTGACACCGGGAGATGATCGTGGCCGGGACCTTGTGGATCTCGGTCGTCGCAAGGATGAATTTGACATATTCAGGCG
>CAMNDR010000102.1 GCA_946535685.1 uncultured Clostridia bacterium
CCTTTCGGGTATGAACCGAGTGCTCTAGCCAGCTGAGCTATGCCGCCATCCATGCTGTAATAATCAGCTTATATATTATATCATACATTCTGTGATTTGTCAAGTGTTTTTTCAAAATTTCTGAAAAATATTTCCGAATGCCCAGCCCTCCGGACAGGAAACCGGGCGGTTCCCGTCCGGAGGGTTTCGTCAATCATTCTTTTTTCGCTTGGCTTTGAGCTTTTTCCGGATCTTTCCCGCTGTGAAGGCAATCGCCAGTCCCGCTGCCGCAGCCCCTGCGATCGGGATCGCTGCCTTTTTCAGATCAATCTGCTGCCGGAGCGGCACCGCCTTCGCCGCAAGCGGATCTGCCGGGAAACGACCCGGATCATACGACGCAAACGCATCGTCCGTCGGCACTTCAAACGCATCAAAGCCGATCTTTCCACTCAGGATCCGCACCTTCAGCGTATGCCAGCCCTTTGCCAGCGGATCCAGGCTGAAAAAGGCCTCCCGATAACGGCTGCGTTCCACAGTGAACGACTCTGAGTACAGACGGCCGTCAATCCAGACCGCCATGGATGCCCCTTCTGTCGTGCCCAGCAGCGAAACACCGCTGCCATAGAACCGGATCTCCATCACAGATCCCGGCTCCCCTTCTGCACAGGTGCGGTTGTAGTACTGATAGGGTGCCATGCCATGCAGCGTCCATGCGCCGTCCGCCTGCTCTGAATACGCCACCTGCTTCGACATGCAGTCGATCCGGCAGCAGCCTGCCGAGGATCCCGGAAATGCCGGCATCGGCTCTGCACTGACTGCATAGAAGCGATTGCGGTAACAGGCACTCTGCAGCGACATCCGTCCGGAGCGGATGATCGGCTGCTTATCGAGCTTTTCTTCATCCAGAGAATGCCCGTCCGCAAAACACAGGATCAGCGTCCCGATCGCCGCAATGCCGATCGTGTGCCGTCCCTCATACTGATACTCCGGCACCGTTCCGTTGGCCAGCACCGCATCCATATACCGCAGCTCCCATCTGCCGTCCGCATACAGCCGCATCGCAAATCCGCAGGCTGATGTCTCCGGGCATGTCACGGCGGAATTGTACCGCAGCCCCACACTCACATAATTATCCGGCGCATCATCGGCAAATCCGATCTCCGCTGCCGCCTTATAATTGGCCCAGTGGTCATCGCCAAGACATGTCAGCGGCTCCGGTGTGCCCCGGAAACGCCAGTTGGTCGGCTGCGCATCCAGCGTGATCTTCTGCTCCAGCCAGTGTCCGTCCGCATCGCCTGTGATCTCAAAGGCACCGCCCTGGTCGGTCGTATACAGCGGCGCACCGCCTCGTTCCTGCAGCAATTCTGCCGGCATGGAAAAATCCGTTCTGTACGGCAGCGGCATCCGCCTGGGTGCAGGAATGGTGCTGCCAAGCTCTCTTGTCCCGCAGACCTCCGTCACATCACAGCTCGTGACTGTCAGGATCGAATGCGGCCGCACCACGACCGGGAACGCCGTCTCTCCGTCCGCTTCCCGCAGACGGAGCTCATTTGTCACACGGAACCAGTTCCGGCTGATCTGTTCCGGATCATCGCAGCCGGCTGTCTCCACACAGTGCAGCTCCTGCGGCACATCAGGGAGATTGCGCAGCACTACGAGATAGGATCTCGGCTTGTCGCTGTCATTTGTCAGGTGCATCGTGAACTGCGTCTTGTCCGGCGAAACAAGCGTCATATAATTGCTTGTGGTATTGCGGATGCTGTGGTTTTCCTCGCCGTCACCAAAGCAGGCGCTGTCTACATGCAGCCAGCCGGGCTGTGCAAAGCGTGTGAAATGCATCGCCATCCAAAAGCCGGCATCAACGCTGTAATGGCCGCACCACGGCATGTTGGCAGTGATGAGCTGCTTGGGGAAATAGCAGGAGCCGTCATAATAACCGGCAGCCGCCGGCTGGAATTCGTACATCACCATCCGCCCGTGCGCATAGCTATTGATGATGCGGTTGGCGGTGTCGATCACGCCGTTGCTCCCGGCCATGCCGCAGCCGTCCGCCCGCACGGAAAGCTCCGGTACGCTGCAGGGTGCGATCCCCTCGCTGTACCAGATCTCCTTGCCGTATTTTTCATGGAGGATCAGCATTTTTTCATCCGCCATCGTGGTATAATGCACCCCGATGACATCGACCGCATCCCGGAGCTGCTCGTTCTGCATCATTTCCGCTGCGATCGTGCAGGCGCCGACTTCATCAGAAGCAACGATCCGGATGGCAGAGAAATCATAGGGCGTTTCCTGCTCCTGTTTCAGATGCTCCGAGAAATAGATCAGCCACTCCGTATCCGCAAGCTCCGTCTCGTTGGCATCCGGGCTGATATAATCAAACTGCAGGCCATACTTCGTATACGCCGCCCGCAGCGTTTCCGCATACCAGCGGTAGCGTGCCGCAAAGCCCGCCTTCCGGCTCCTGCCGAAGGCATCCGTCACCCACGCCGGCTCGCCCCAGCGCAGCAGGTCAAGCGTCAGCGCCGGATTGATGCGCTTGGCATCTGCCGCCAGCATAAAGCCTGCGCCCCGGGTCACATCCGCTTCTTCCTCCTCCGTCCGCATCGTGCAGGGCTCTGTGCCGGAGGAGGAGTTGATATCTGCGCCCATTTCGAGCTTGAGATGCGTGATCCCGGCGCTGCATCCCCTGCCGAACAAAAGCTGCAGGATCTGCTCATAAACTTCCGGGTATTTGTATTTATAATCCAGCAGCAGGCGGGAAGAACCGTTCCCGGAGACCATGCCGAGTCCCCGCCATGCAGCCGCCTGTCCGGCAGCAGAAGCGCCGTCTGCAATGATCTGATGCTGTGTGCTCATAGGGCATTTCCCTCCGTAGGCTTCTGGCGGGCGATCAGGAACTTGATGTTCTTGCCTTCCTCCGTGAACATCCGCTCATGCTCCGTTTCAAGATTCTCCGCAAAGCCGGAGCCATGCAGATCTCTTGTGAGATAGGTCACTTCAAAGCCGCATTCCTCCAGATATTCCAGCGTTTCCTCAAACAGCGCATCGTCATCCGTCTTGAACCAGAGCTCTCCCTTGAGGAAGGGCTTGTACTGTACAAGCTGTCTCGGATGCGTCAGGCGGCGTTTCTTGTGCTTTCCCTTCGGCCAGGGATTGCAGAAATTGATGAAGATCCGGTCGATCCGGTCATTTGCGCCGAACGCCTCCTCCATATGGGAGATATTGAAGATCATGACCCGCACCTGTTCTGCCGTCATGTTGTGCTCCTGCAGAGCTGCCTCGATCTTGCGCTTGGCGAGCACGAGCATCTCGTTTTTGATGTCGATGGCGATGAAATTGACCTCCGGCCAGTGAACGACCGCCTGACTGGCAAAGCCGCCCTTGCCGCAGCCCAGCTCCAGCCAGATGGGGCGGCCGTTGCCGAACACCTCGTCCCAGTGATCCTTGTGTGCAGCCGGTTCAGCGATGAAGAACGGGCATGCCTCAAGCTCCGGCCTTGCCCATGGTTTACAGCGGATTCGCATAATTCAGTGCCTCCTTACAGCGCAAGCGTGACCGAATGTCCGGCAGCCGTATAGAGCTCCGTTCTGACCCCTGCCATCCGGAACAGCATCTCGGAAGCAGTGATCGCATCGGTACCGGCGTATTTGTTGGACAGATAAACGACCCTGCGGATACCGCTCTGGATGATGGCCTTTGCGCATTCATTGCATGGGAACAGCGTCACATAGAGCGTACAGTCCGTAAGCGGGACATTGCTGTTCAGAATGGCATTGAGCTCCGCATGGCAGACAAAGGGGTATTTCGTTTCCAGAAATGCCCCTTCCCGTTCCCAGGGAAGCTCGTCATCCGAACATCCGCGGGGCATCCCGTTATACCCGACCGAAACGATCTTGTTCTCTGCATTGACGATGCACGCACCGACCTGCGTATTGCTGTCCTTGCTTCGCTGCGCCGAGAGCATCGCAATGCCCATGAAATACGCATCCCAGCCGATGTAATCTGTTCGCTTCATTGCGTTTCCTCCAAATCCGGGGTGATCTCTGAAATTCGATCAGCCCGCACAGCGGCGGGCTGAATAGCGTTTATTTCTTGTCTGTATCCCGTTTCAGGCTTGCAGCCAGCAGCGAGGATGCAGAGGGACGGGACGGCATTGGCGGCGGTTCAACAAGGCCCTTGCTTTCCTCCTTGAGCGCAGATTCGCCCTTGACGTTGGAGACCTCCTGCAGCGGGATCGCATCGAGCTCATCGAGGTCGTCAAATTCGCCCTCCTCAACTGCCTCCTGCTCAGCAGATCCTGCCTGCGCCTTCGCACGCTCGATCTCCTCCGCCATTGCACGGGCATCTCTTACCTTGCCCTCAGCCTCAGCCTTTGCAGCAGCCGCTTCTGCAGCAGCCTTTGCTCTGGCCTCCTCCTCCGCCTGCGTTTTAGCATGTGCAGCAGCCTTGGCCGCAGCCGCCATCGCAGCGACCTTTGCCTTGGCATCTGCTTCCGCCTTGGCGATCGCCTCAGCCTCAAGCTGTGCCTTCTCATCTGCAGCAGCCTTGGCCCTGGCTGCTTCCTCGGCTCTGGCCTTTTCCTCTGCCTCAGCTTTGGCTCTTGCCTCCGCGGCAGCCTTTTCCTTCGCTTCCGCCTCCGCCTTGGCCTTCATCTCGGCCTCCGCCTTGGCTCTGGCCTCTGCCTCGATCTTTGCCTTCTCCTCTGCCTCAGCCCTGGCTCTGGCTTCTGCAGCGGCCTTGATCTTGGCATCCTGCTCTTCCTCGTTGATCTCTACATACATTTCTTCATCCGCCAGAGCACCTTCGATCTTGAGCTGCTTGACAGGGATACGCTTCAGCGGCGAGTAAATGAACTGCTTGCAGGAATACGTCTCCTCCTGGATACCGGTTTTATCGCAAAGAATCTTACCGCCGTCCTTGGTACGCTTGCCATATTGACAATAAGCGCACTGCGGCGTGATTTTCTTGTCAAAATAATTGGTCTTCTTTCTGAACAGATCAGCAAAACCCATGATGAGCACCTCTCAAAGAATCAATATATTATCATTATAGCATAATTTTACGCATTTGTCCAGTACTTTTCTGAAAATTTATAAAAAATCAGTCAATTGCATGAAAGGCAACACCGCACAGAGCTGGTGGTGCAGATGCACAGCCAGATTTTTCGTCAGATTGTATAGAAATGACGCCGCTGGGCTGGCGCCCAG
>CAMNDR010000103.1 GCA_946535685.1 uncultured Clostridia bacterium
GTGTTGGTTTCATCATGCATTACTTCCTCAGAATGTTTTCCCCTCTTGCATCGCCCTGCCGTATTTTCATCAGTCCTCCTCTGCGTCCGCACCGGCGATGAGTGCCAGGAACTTCTGCTCCGGCACAGGCATGGAGAAGTAATATCCCTGCAGATAATCCACGCCCAGCGTCCGCAGAAGCTCGATCTGCGCCCGTGTTTCAACGCCCTCCACGAGGATCTCCCGGTGCATCTGCCGGATCATGCGCACGGAATTTTCGAGCAGCACCTGCCCGACCTCATCCTTGCCCGCATTCCACAGCAGTGACTTGTCGATCTTGACCACATCAAAATCGAGCAGATAGATCGCCTTGATATTGGCATATCCGGTACCGTAATCATCCATCGAGAACAGATACCCGTCCTGCTTGAGCGACGAGATCACCGAGCTGAGCAGCTCATAATCCGCCGCAGCCGCAGACTCCGTGATCTCAAAATTGATCAGGTGCTTCCCGATCCCGGATGCTTCCACGATCTCATTGATACGGCTGACAAAATCCGGCTGCATACAGTGCAGCACTGACAGATTGACATTGATGTTCTCGATCCCGGTTCGTTCAGCGATCCCCGTGGAGAGCAGCCTGCAGACCTCCCGCAGCACCACGCAGTCCAGATCACCGATCACACCGAGCTTTTCGGCCACCGGAATGAACTCATCCGGCAGCAGATCTCCGAGCTGCGGATCTCTCAGCCTGATCAGCGCCTCTGCGCCGTGCAGCGTACCGTCCGCATGATAGGTCGGCTGATAGCAGACGCAATAATTTCCCTGCTCCAGTCCTCTTGTCACAGCCGCCTCGACCTCCGCACGCCGTAGCAGATAGCCCAGATCCCGCCCTGTGAGCACCTCGCCCTCAGAGCCCTCCGGCACAGGACTGTCCGCCATATACAGCGCCTCCGTCACCGTCCGCACATGCCACGGCACCTCCGCACACAGCACGGTCGCACGCAGCGGCAGCTCACTGTCCTGCCATTTCCAGGGTCTCCGGAAGCGCCCAGCAATGTCCCCGGCAAGCTCCACCGCATGGAATCCCCTTCGGTCGGGGACAGTCATCATGATGGTCTCCGGATTGACGACATAGATCAGGTATTGCGGCAGCTTTTCCCGCAAGTAGGGAGCGATCAGCTCCATGACCAACTGGGAATTATCCATGCCGGTCGCCCGCAGGATGCTCTCGGTATTGGTAATGCGCACCCCGATCAGATGCACCTGCTGCTCCGTCAGAAGTGCGGTATGCAGGTCATTCTGGAACGCAAAGCGGTTGCCGAACCCGGTCTGTGCATCGGTCCGGTCGTCCTCATTTTCCACAGCGATCATCAGTCCGAGCAATCCGATGGATTCCGCCAGCATTTCGCATTTGATCTCCTGGTTAACCGCCTGCACCGCCACACCGGCAAACGCCACGCCGAAGAAATACAGCAGCGCCGCCCGCCGCTTGGCAGTCATCGCCCTCCAGCTCCACATGAGCAAAATAAACGACAGCAGGAAATAAAAAGCCGCCGCCGCATAGATGCAGTACTCTCCCCAGCGCCGCACGAACATCCTGTTCCGGTCATAGTAATAGACCCAGTGCGTCAGCGGATTGAGTGCCGCAGCGGCCTCCGTAAGCAAAAACGGCAGCACAAGGACAAATTTCGCAAACATTCCCGACCTGACAAGTCGCCCCGTGACCATCGACACATACAGCAGAAGCGTCGGACAGAGCGCTGTATGCAGCAGAAAATAGAGATAATCGCTGGTCTTCACGATCCCGAAGGCATAGTCAGAGGCCCCGGCCATCGGAACCATATATTCCACCGCAGCCTGTGCTGCAGTATTGCACAGCAGCAGAAGGATCAGCCCGATAAATGCCTTATTCTGCGGTCTCTGCGTGCGCTGCTGCACCAGTGTGAACAGCAGGAGCGTCACGCAGTTCAGGAAAGCTGCAGCGCAGAATGCAAGTCCGCTCAAGCTGTCTCACTTCCTTTCGTCTGTATGACAAAAATCAGAAAATCTCTAAAAACCTCCCCTTTGCTTTTCTGCGAAAAGCAAAATGGCTCTGTGTGGTGCTTTGCCCCACATTCCGACTCAAAGAAGCATCGTTTTCAGAGGTTTCCATCATTACATTTATATTTTATTATAGCATGGTTTTCTGAAAAATGCAATAGATTTTGTGCATTTTATCACAAAACGCTCTCCCGCTCCGCGCCCCGCTCTCCTCTGAGAATGCGTTATTTTTCGTCATATTCCATAAATCATAAGCGATTCAGAAAGAAATGCACAAAACCACTTGCATTTTCTGTCCCAATGGATTATAATAGTATGGTAGTCAGGTTCTCATGATCTGATACGCATTTTTTATTTCATCTATATTTCATCAATAGATGGAACGAAGGATTCGTATGAAATACCGTTTCAAAACAAAGGAGTATTTAAAATGATGAAAAAAACAATCAGCGTACTGACCGCTTCCGTGCTGCTTGCCCTGAGCCTGAGCGCCTGCAGCAGCGTCCCCGCCAACACCGTCCACAGCGCCGATGACCTCACCGGCAAGACCATTGCCTGTCAGCTCGGCACGACCGGCTATATCTTCGCCGGCGACATCGAGGGGGCAACCGTAGAGGGCTATAACAAGGGCGCCGACGCCGTCCAGGCACTCGTGCAGGGCAAGGCGGATGCCGTCATCATCGACAGCGAGCCTGCCAAGGTATTCGTCTCCAAGAACAGCTCCCTGACCATCCTCGAAGATCCGTTCGCCGTGGAGGAATACGCCATCGCCTACAAAAAGGGCAATGACGAGCTCGGCAGCCAGATCGACGAAGCCCTCACCGCCCTCAAGGCAGACGGCACGCTCGATGCCATCACTGCCCACTGGATCGGTGACGAGGCAGATTATGTCTCCTATACCCCCGATGCATCCGTTTCCCGTGACGGCAAGATCGTCATGGCGACCAACGCCGAGTTCCCGCCCTACGAGAGCAAGGAGGGCGACCAGATCGTCGGCATCGACGCCGATATGATGCGTGCTGTCTGTGACAAGCTCGGCAAGGAGCTCGTGATCGAGGATATGGCCTTCGATTCCATCATCGCCGCCGTGGATTCCGGCAAGGCTGATGTCGGTGTTGCCGGCATGACCGTGACAGAGGAGCGCAAGCAGAACGTCTCCTTCACCCAGGGCTATGCCACCACGACCCAGGTCATCATCGTCCGCAAGGACTGATCCCGCACGCAAAGGAGATTTCTATGCAGTTCCTGGACAGCTTCGTTCAGAAGCTCCACGACACGTTCATCGAGGGTGACCGCTGGCACTATCTCACAGACGGCCTGAAAACGACGCTCATCGTGACGTTTTTCGCAGCCCTGCTCGGCATCGTTCTGGGCTTTCTGACCGCCATCGTGCGCTCGACCCATGACAAGACCGGCAAGCTCACCATCCTTGATCTCATCGCCAAGCTCTATCTCACGGTCATCCGCGGCACACCGGTGGTCGTCCAGCTCCTCATCATCTATTTTGTCATCTTCGCCTCGGTCAATATCCCCAAGACCGTTGTGGCGATCATGGCATTCGGCCTGAATTCCGGTGCCTATGTGGCAGAGATCGTCCGTTCGGGCATCATGTCGATCGACGGCGGCCAGTTTGAAGCCGGTGCCAGCCTCGGCATGAACTACCCCAAGACCATGCTCTACATCATTCTTCCGCAGGCGCTGCGCAATATCCTGCCGGCGCTTGCCAATGAATTCATCGTCCTGCTGAAGGAGACCTCCGTTGCCGGCTACATCGCCCTGACGGATCTGACCCGCGGCGGCGATATCATCCGCAGTGCGACCTATGAAGCCTTCCTGCCGCTGATCGCCGTGGCTGTGATCTATCTGGTCATGGTAGTGGCGCTCTCCAGGCTGGTAGGCCTGCTCGAAAGGAGGCTCGCAAGAAGTGATCGAGGTTGAGAACTTAGAGAAATGCTTCGGAAGCAATTACATCCTCAAGGGCATCAGCACCGTCATCGAGAAGGGAGAAAAGGTCGTCATCATCGGCCCGTCCGGCTCCGGCAAGAGCACCTTCCTGCGCTGCCTGAACCGTCTGGAGCAGCCCACAGCCGGCCGCATCATCTTCGAGGGCAGGGATCTGACCTCCATGAAGGAGCGTGAGCTCTATGCCGTGCGTGAAAAGATGGGCATGGTGTTCCAGCATTTCCACCTGTTCCCGCATCTGACCATCCGCAAAAATATCACCATCGCACCGGTCAAGCTCGGCCTGATGAACCAGGAGCAGGCTGACCAGAAGGCCGATGAGCTGCTGAAAAAGGTCGGTCTGTCCGACAAGGCCGAGCAGTACCCCCGCCAGCTCTCCGGCGGCCAGAAGCAAAGAATTGCCATTGCACGCTCTCTCGCCATGAATCCGGACGTGATCCTGTTCGATGAGCCGACCTCAGCGCTCGACCCGGAAATGGTCGGCGAGGTGCTCAATCTGATGAAGGAGCTCGCCGAGGAGGGCATGACGATGGTCGTTGTCACGCATGAAATGGGCTTTGCGCGGGAGGTCGCATCCCGGGTGATGTTCATGGACGGCGGCGTGATCGTCGAAGAAAACGAGCCCGGCGAATTCTTCCGCAACCCGAAAAATCCCCGTCTCCGGGAATTTCTCTCGAAGGTGCTGTGATGGGCTACACAGTACAGATCACAGAGACGCTCAGCGAAGGCGCCAGAGCGCTGCGTGCGGGCGTTTTTCTCGATGAACAGGGCTTTTCCGTTGAATTTGATGACATCGACGACCATTGTCTGCATCTGGCACTCTATGACGGTGATGCAGTGATCGCCGCTGCCCGTGCCTATCCGGACGCAGAGCCCGGCCTCTGGCATATCGGCAGAGTGGTCGTGGACAAAGCGCACCGTGGCGAGCATCTCGGCAGCCGCATCATGCAGGAGATGGAAGCGCATCTGCGTACAATCGGCGCAAAACGCACGACTGTTTCAGCGCAGTGCCGTGTCAGGGCATTTTACGCCTCCCTCGGCTACCGGGCGCAGGGCGAGATCTATATGGATGAATTCTGCCCGCACATCCGCATGGACAAACATCTGGCAGCCACATAACCAAGCCATTTTTAGCCCCTTCCCCACTCAATGCCAACAACTTAGCAGAACCCAAATCTGCGGGTGCAGGGCTGCATAGTCCT
>CAMNDR010000104.1 GCA_946535685.1 uncultured Clostridia bacterium
ATGCGGCCGATGGCAATGCGGCCGACATAGTCGTTATAGTCGATGGAGGAAACGAGCATCTGCAGCGGCGCCTCCTCCTCGCCCTCCGGCGGCTGGATATAGGAGAGAATGGTCTCAAACAGCGGCGTGAGGTCGGTGCCCTCGGTATCCTTGTCGAGGGAAGCGGTGCCGGCTCTGCCGGAGCAATAGAGGATCGGGCTTTCGAGCTGCTCATCATCGGCATCGAGGTCGAGGAGCAGGAGCTGTACTTCGTCGGCGATCTCATCCAGACGGGCATCCGGGCGGTCGATCTTGTTGACGACAATGATGATCTTGTGACCCATCTCCAGCGCCTTGGAGAGCACAAAGCGGGTCTGCGGCATGGGGCCTTCTGCGGCATCCACCAGCAAAATGACGCCGTCCACCATCGAGAGCACACGCTCCACCTCGCCGCCGAAATCGGCATGGCCGGGGGTGTCGATGATGTTGATCTTCACATCGCCGTACTGTACGGCGGTATTCTTGGCGAGGATGGTGATGCCGCGCTCACGCTCGATGTCGTTGGAGTCCATGACACGTTCTGCAACGGCCTGGTTTTCACGGAACACGCCGCCCTGCTTGAGCATTTCATCCACGAGGGTGGTCTTGCCGTGGTCAACGTGAGCGATAATGGCGATATTTCTGAGGTTTTCTCTGATCATTGGATCCTGCATCCTTTCTTTGTTTCCGATTTACGGTATCTTTAACAGTATAGCACAAAGCCCCTCAAATTGCAAGGTTCTTGTGGAATTTTCGGCATTTTGGCGGGAAATGCACGTTCTGTGCGGAGGGTTTTTGATACAGAGCACCTTATGGAAAGGGTACAGAGCCGCTTCCCTTCCAATGGATAAAAAATTATTTTTTGAAAAAAACACTTGACAAATCTATCACTGTGTGCTATACTATAGCTGTACTAAGACGGATAATACAGTTAGAACACACTGCATCACGTTCAGTACACGAAAAGGCAACACCGCCAAGCCGTCAGGCGGGCTTTGTGCGGTATTGCAAAAGGGATGAAACAGGATATGAGAAGCAGATATCAACAGAAAGGAGGCTTTCTATGTTCGACATTGACCTGATGAGCCGGACACCGATCTATGAGCAGCTTTACCGCCGGGTGACACAGCTCATTCTCAAGGGCGTGCTCAAGGAGCAGGACAAGCTCCCCTCCGTGCGCAGTCTTGCCGGCGACAACGGCATCAATCCCAATACCGTTGCCAAGGCCTATGCGCTGCTCGAACGGGACGGGATCATCTATTCCCTTGCGGGGAGAGGCAGCTTTGTGGCGAAGCCCGACACGCTGCTTGCACAGGAGCATATCCTCGGCGATTTCGACACGGCTGCAAGGCATGCGCTCGATACAGGCATTGAGAGTGCGCTGCTGTGCGACAGGATCCATGATATCGAGAAACAGATACAAAACGAAAAGGGGGCTGCATCCACATGATGACACTCAAAGGTACAGTCAAGCGGTTCGGGGACTTTGCGGCGCTTGACGGGGTGGATCTGGAGATCCCGAAGGGCACTGCCTTCGGTCTGCTCGGATCCAACGGCGCCGGAAAATCGACCATTCTCCGCCTGTTCAGCGGCATCTATTCTCCCGAAGGCGGCGAGGTGCTGATCGACGGGGAACCGGTCTATGACAATGTTTCCGCAAAGCAGAAGGTCTTTTTTATCAACGACGAGACCGTACAGTTTTCCTCCTTCAACCTCATTGAGCTGAAGAATTTCTACAAGCAGTTCTATCCCAATTTCTCCGAGGAGATCTTTGAACGCCTGGAGAAAGCGATCCAGCTTCCCCGTGACAAGAAGATCTCGACCTTCTCCAAGGGCATGAAGCGTCAGGCGATCGTCATCATCGGCATCGCCTGCTGCACGCCCTATCTGCTGCTCGATGAGGCGTTCGACGGACTCGATCCGACCATGCGCATCATCGTCAAGCGCATGCTGGTCGATGCGATGTGCGAGCGGGAGCTGACCGTCGTCATCTCCTCCCACAATCTCAAGGAGATCAACGAGATGTGCGATACCGCAGCGCTGCTGCACCACGGCAAGATCATCTTCAACCGTCAGCTCGATTCCCTCAAGGGTACTGTCCACAAGATCCAGGTCGCATTCGCCGACAAGGAGCGGGAGTACACCAAGGAGGACTTTTCCGCCATCCCCGAGATCTTGCATTTTGCAAAAACGCAGAGCATCTATCACATCATCGCAAAGGGTGAGGAGGCCGACATCCGTGCGGCGCTCGAACCGTTCCATCCTGTGGTCGCAGACATGATCCCGCTGACCCTCGAGGAGATCTTTATCTATGAACTGGAGGTGCTTGGATATGACAGCCAGGTTTTTGCATAGTCTGCCTGCCCGCAATATGCTGCGTGTTGTCCGGCAGAACCGGAAAATGGCGATCGTCATGAGCATTCTGATGATCCTCAGCGGACCGCTCATCATGGTGCCGATCATGTGGGAGATCATCCGGGAATCCCAGCCGGATCACAGTTATTCCTACCTGGACAGCTTTGAGCTGTACATGGGCATCGGCTTCATCTGCCTCGGCGCGGCAGTATTTATGGGCATGTTCTGCGCCATCTGCGCTTTCACGGAAACGCATAAAAAGGCACAGGTCGATATGCTCTATGCGCTGCCGCTGACCGGCAGCCAGCGCTTCTTCTCCAATTATCTCGGCGGCGCCTGCATGTACATTCTCCCGTACATCATCGCAGCCGTTCTCGGCTGGATCACCATTGGCATCGGCTGTCCGTTCATCCATACGGACGACGGAAATACGCTCTGGAGCGAGGTTGTCAGCAATTATGCGATGATCAGCGCCGGACTGTTCGTGCTGATGCTGCTGTATTACACGCTCTGCGTGCTCATTACCGTCTGCTGCGGCACGCTGTTCGAGAGCATCTACGCCAACTTCCTGCTCAACTGCCTGATCCCCGGCACATTCGCTGCCGTCCTCGGCATGATCTCCGAGCATGTGGATCTGTCCTTTGAGTATCTCTGGCAGATCATCGGCTTCATGTCCCCGATCGGCGGCCTGTGCTACATGATCTATCTGCTCGACAGCGGCTCCACCTCTGTCGGCAGCTATGTCTCCTGGGATTCGCTCAGGGGCACAGAAACACACAGCCACGACATGATGCCGAACTACTTCCGCTGGATCGTGATCATTCTGCTCCTGAGTGCAGTGCTCTTTGTGGCGGCATGGCAGCTCTACAAGCGCAGAAAGGCCGAGCATGTCGGCAGACCCTTCGTCTACATCGGCGCTTATCATGTGATGATCACGCTGCTGATCGTGCTCATCCTGTGCCTGCTCGATTTCGACGTGATCGGTCCGGTGCTGCTGTTCGCTGCGATCGTGTACTTCGTCTGCGAAATCATCCGCAAGCGCGGCTTCAAGCGCTTCTGGCTCTCGATCATCACCTTTGTGGTCACGGTCGCTGCAACGGTCGGCGTGTTTGCAGTCGTCATCAAGACCAACTGCTTCGGGCGTGAGTACTATGTGCCGAGCGCTGCCGTGGTCAGCTCCGTTGAGGTGGAGAGCATCAACCGCCGCAGCTATGACGTGGATATGGAATTCACCGACCGTGAGGTCATCTCTCAGATCGTGGACTTCCACAAGAGCATTGTACAGCGCAAAAAGACCGACGCCAATCCCTGCGTGCCCATCAACAGGCAGCTTGATGCAACCTTCCCGTACCGTGTGGACTACAGCGGGTACAATTACTATGAAAACGATGTCTACTATATGACGCCGATGCGAGAGGAGGTTGAGTATGATGAGACAAATCATACGGAAGCCGTATACGGCAGCTATGCCGAGAACTTCCGCTATGACCTGACATACTACACCCTCACCGGCTCCGTGGTGCACCGTGAGCTGACGCTCAGTGCCGACGAGCTCTGCGAGCTGCGGACGATTCTGCTCAACAGCAGGCTCTGCCAGGAGACGGCTGCTGCAGCGGTCAAGAAGATGCTCCTGCAGGAATTCTGCACCTATGATGCCAAGACCGGCGAATATGACTTCCCCCTTACCGTGCGCCTCACGACCTACAACGGCAGCGGCAGCCAGACCCGTGCCATGCACGGTTCTATGGAGAGCCTCGATGCGCTCAGCACTGCCTATGCGCATGACATCCAGAACATGTCCGCCGAGGAGCGCCTGACAGCGCCGCTGTACTGCACACTCGGCAATGCTTCCGGCTCGTTCTGCAAGATCTACGAGGGCTATGATGAGACCATTGCCCTGCTCGAAAGCTGGGGGCTCAAAAGGTTCACTGTTCCGGAGCGGTACGACTTCGTGGACAAGGAAAATTCCAAGAATGCACAGGCCAGCAACCAGACCATGCTGAGCGTCCGGATCTATGCGCCGGATCAGTGGTCTACGGATTCGCTGAAATACCCGAATTCCTCCGTATCCTACAACGAGAACACCTATGTCAAGGGCGACGGGGATTCCGATTGTGCCTATAAGGATCACATCATGCTGTTTGAGAGCGTGGCAATGCAGGATTTCTACCCTGAGATGTATGCACTGCTGGAGGCAGCGCAGGAGGAATATATCTCTGAGGAGCCCTGCTACTGCATCATCGTCAACGGCATCCGCTACATCATCCCGCCGAAGCACAATGACCTCGCTGAGGCAGTCATTGCCAAGGGCGATCTCTACAGCCAGGATCACCTTGAGGAGTACTACAACGCCCATGCGAGCGAATTTGGCTATGTGACGTCCGGCGGCGACGATCAGGCCATGCAGTATGATGACGAACTGAACGGCAGCACCGGCTATTCTGAGTCCTACGATGACCAGGAAGCTGACCCCGGTCTTCCGATCACAGGCGGCACTGCCGCATAACACAGATCCCTTATCGGCAAGAAGAGCCCCGGTTCACCAGGAACCGGGGCTCTGTTTTATTCCTCTACCGTCAGATAGGAACGGGTCGAAATGCGTTTCAGGATGAGCAGTGCTGCTGCGGCTGCACCAAGCACCAGCATTACGATACACATGGCTTTCAGAAAATCCTTCATGGATATTACCTCCTATGTTGGTAAAGGCAATACCGCACAAAGCCCGCCTGACGGCTTGGCTGCGCATCTGCACCACCAGCTCTGTG
>CAMNDR010000105.1 GCA_946535685.1 uncultured Clostridia bacterium
GTCGCTTAATGCGTTAGCTGGTGCCGCCGAACGGCGGCGGAGGGGGCGGCTATTTAGTGATTGTACACTATAATACTCCAGAATACTCCAGAAAATTGATTTCCGTGCTTTAACGCAACAGAACCTTGACACATTGAGCATTTCGTGATATAATAAAAATAATCACGCATTTTCGCCGGATTCTCTGGCAAAATGCACAAAACCGAAGCCGTGCTTTCATGCAAAACGGCGAGGAAAACAACGGAAAGAAGGTAAATCCATGTTTTTTCAGAAGGACATTGAGACCATGTCCCGTCAGGAACTCGAGGCACTCCAGCTCCAGAAGCTCCGGCATCAGGTGCAGTACTGTATGGACAATGTGCCGTTCTATCACGAGCGCCTGACCAAGGCAGGCGTGACAGCAGACAAGATCAAGACGCTCTCTGATATCCAGTATATCCCCTACACCACAAAGGCGGATATCCGGGATAATTACCCCTATGGCCTGTTTGCGGTGCCGATGAAAAAGATCGTCCGCATCCACGCTTCCTCCGGTACGACCGGCAAGCCCACTGTCGTTGGCTATACCCGCCATGATATCGACATTTGGAGCGATACCGTTGCCCGGTTCTGCGCTGCTGTCGGCGTCAACGAGGACGATATTGCACAGATCTCCTTCGGCTATGGTCTGTTCACCGGTGCGCTCGGCCTGCATTACGGTCTGGAAAAGCTCGGATGTTCTGTCATTCCGATCAGCTCCGGCAATACCAAGAAGCAGGCAATGATCCTGAAGGATTTCGGCACGACCGTCCTGATCTCCACACCGTCCTATGCCATGTACATGAGCGAGGTCGCTCATGAGTGCGGCATCACCAATGATGAGCTGAAGCTGCGTGTCGGCCTGTTCGGCTCTGAGGGCTGCACGGATGCGCTGCGTGACAAGATCGAAAAGGGCTTCGGCCTGTTCTCGACCGATAACTATGGCATGAGTGAGCTGCAGGGGCCCGGTGTTTCGGGCGAATGCGAATTCCGTGACGGCCTGCATTTTGCAGAGGATCACTTCCTCCCTGAGGTCATCAATTCTGAGACAGGCGAAGTCCTGCCCCGCGGTGAAAAGGGCGAGCTCGTTGTCACGACGCTGTCCAAGGAGGGCATCCCGCTCCTGCGCTACCGCACCAAGGATATCACCCGCATCCATTATGAGAAGTGCCGCTGCGGTCGTACTCACGCCCGCATGGAAAAGGTGCAGGGCAGAAGCGATGACATGCTCAAGATCCGCGGCGTGAATGTGTTCCCGTCCCAAATCGAGAGCGTGATGGCGAATATTGACGGTATCTCACCGCATTATGAGCTGATCCTCACCAGAAAGAACTACACGGATTATCTGGAAGTCCGCATCGAGATCAACGACGAGCGCCTGCTTGAGAATTTCGCCGATCTCGAACGCAAGCAGAAGGAAGCTGTGGACAAGCTCAAGACCGTCCTCGGCATCCAGGCAAAGGTCACCCTCGTGGCACCGAGAACCATCGCCCGCTACGAAGGCAAGGCAAAGCGCATCATCGACAAGCGCAGCGAAGCAGAGGCATAATTGGGGGGCTTCTCGCCCCCCAAACCCCCTCGGCAGGACTATGCAGCCCTGCACCCGCAGGTTTTTCACTTTTGGATCAGAGGGGAAAGTTCGCAAAATCTATCACCAGAAAGGAATTATCCAATGAAAGAGTTAATGATCGGCAACGCTGCTGTTGCCAGAGGTTTGTATGAAGCCGGCGTCGAGGTCATCTCGAGCTATCCGGGTACACCGAGCACGGAGATCACCGAATTTGCAGCGACATATGACGATATCTACTGCGAATGGGCACCGAATGAGAAGGTTGCGATGGAAACTGCCTTCGGCGCTTCGCTCCGGGGCGTGCGCTCTGCCTGTGCGATGAAGCATGTCGGCCTGAATGTGGCCGCAGATCCGCTCTTCACCCTGAGCTATACCGGCGTGACCGGCGGTCTGGTGGTCTGTGTGGCAGATGACCCCGGCATGCATTCTTCCCAGAATGAACAGGATTCCCGTCACTATGCCATCGCTGCCAAGGTGCCGATGCTCGAACCTGCAGATTCTGCAGAGTGCAAGGAATTTGCAAAGCTCGCCTTCGATATCTCCGAGCAGTTCGATACCCCCTGCCTGCTGCGGATGTGTACGAGAATCGCCCATGCGCAGAGCGTGGTAGAGCTCGGTGAGCGCACTGTGCCGGAGAAGAAGCCCTATGAAAAGAACCCGCAGAAGTTCATCATGGCTCCCGCCAACGCCATCAGGCGCCATCCGTTCGTGGAGGAGCGCACCAAGAAGCTGACCGAATATGCTGAGACATCCCCGGTGAACCGCATCGAGATGGGCGATACCAAGATCGGCATCATCGCCACCGGCGCCTGCTATCAGTACTGCAAGGAGGTCTTCGGTGAGGGCGCTTCCTTCCTGAAGATCGGCATGGTCAATCCGCTGCCGGTGCAGAAGATCAAGGATTTTGCCGCTTCCGTTGAGAAGCTCTATGTCGTGGAGGAGCTCGACGGCGTGATCGAGAGCCACTGCAACAACATCGGCGTGAAGGTCATCGGCAAGGAGCTGTTCGGGCCGCTCGGTGAGTTCTCTCAGAAGTCCATTGCAGAGGCATTCGGCCTCCCGGCAAAGGAGACTGTGACCGCTGACACCCAGATCCCGGTACGTCCTCCGGTAATGTGCTCCGGATGTCCGCACAGAGGTATGTTCTACGTCCTCTCCAAGAACAAGATCACCGTCCTCGGCGATATCGGCTGCTATACCCTCGGCTCGGCTGCACCGCTGACGGCGCTGGATTCCACGCTCTGCATGGGCGCATCCATCTCCGGCCTGCACGGCTTTGCCAAGGCTGCCCAGGGCGAGGCTGACCACAACACCGTCTGCGTGATCGGTGACTCCACCTTCATGCATTCCGGTATGACCGGCCTTGCCAACATCGCCTACAACGGCTCCAAGGCGACCGTCATCATCCTCGACAACTCCATCACCGGCATGACCGGCCACCAGCAGAACCCGACCACCGGCTTCAACATCAAGGGCGATCCGGCAACCAAGATCAATCTCGAGGCGCTGTGCCATTCTCTCGGCATTAACCGTGTGCGTGTGGTCGATCCCTATAACCTTGAGGAGACCGAAAAGGCTGTCAAGGAGGAGCTTGCTGCCGATGAGGCATCCGTCATCATCAGCCGCCGCCCCTGCGTCCTGCTCAAATACGTCAAGCCCAAGAAGCCCGTTACGGTAGATCCGGACAAGTGCAGGAGCTGCAAGCGCTGCATGAAGCTCGGCTGCCCGTCCATCCGCATCAAGGACGGCAAGGCCAATATCGACACCACGCTCTGCGTTGGCTGCGGCGTCTGCGAGCAGCTCTGCCCGTTCGATGCGATCGGTCACGAAGAGCAGACGATGGCGGAGCTTCCGCCGGCACAGTGCGTCAAGGCTGACTGAGCAAAAGCGGGAAGTCTGTGACGCAAGGGAGCGTGATATATCATGTATGGCATCGGTGATAAGCTCAAGATCTTCCCGGCGCTGCTGCTTTCCCTGCTCGGTGCTGTTCCGGGCATCATCGTCTGGACGCTTGTTGCTTCATTCGGTGAGTTTGCTTCGATCGTCAGTGCGCTGATCCCGATCGGCGTGTTCGGCGGCTATCTGCTACGTTTATTTTGTGAAGGAACAACGAAAATAACGGGAATCGCCGGAAACGATCATTTCAGAAGCGCTTTCCCGCATATCGTATCGGAGTAATCGTATTATGTATGAAGAAAATAAAAGCATCCCCTGGCTTGCCCTTGTCGGCGCATTTTTCGGAACGATCCCAGGCATCATCGTCTGGGCGATTGCCGGATCCTTTGGCGTGACGTGGGCGCTGCTCGGTGCGCTGATCGTGGCGGGGGCGTTCCTCGCCTATGTCAAGGTCTGTGAGCATACGAACGGCAGCACGGAGAGCGTGCCCGGCCTGGTCGGCTGCATCATTATCTGCCTGATCGCTGTGTACATCGGTGTGCATTTCGCCTGGGCAGGCATGATCCACAACGCCGTGAAGGACACCGACTATGCGCTGTCGCTCGGTGAATGTGCCGCACGGCTGTATGAGCTGCTGGATCTGCTGGAGCTCAAGGGGAAATTTGTCGGCGGCGTTCTGAAGGGCTATCTGTTCTCTGCGCTTGGTGCATTCGGCATCTTTTCCAAGGCCGGCAGAAGATAACTGGTTTGAGGAAGCACTGTAGGATCCATTGATGCAGTACTTCCCTGAATATCCATATTTCTGAATAAAAAGGAGAATCTTCATGGAAACAAAAGGCATTGTGATCTGCGGTGTCGGCGGACAGGGTTCGCTGCTCGCAAGCAAGCTCCTCGGCAAGGTACTTGTCAACGAGGGCTATGATATCAAGGTATCCGAGGTACACGGCATGAGCCAGAGAGGCGGCTCGGTCATCACCTATGTCCGCTACGGCGACAAGGTCTACAGCCCGGTCGTGCAGAGCGGTGAGGCGGAGTTCGTCATCTCGTTCGAGAAGATCGAGGCGGCACGCTATGCGCATCTTCTGAAAAAGGGCGGCATCATCATCACCAACACCCAGCGCATCGACCCGATGCCTGTCATTATCGGTGCTGCGGAATATCCGGACGGCGTGCTCGATGAGCTGACCGCCAAGGGCGTGCAGATCGAAGCACTCGATGCGCTCTCCCTCGCCGAGCAGGCAGGCTCTGCCAAGGCCGTCAACATCGTACTGATGGGACAGCTCGCAAAGCATTTCCACATCGACTATGACAAGTGGATCGCTGCCATTGAGCAGACTGTGAAGCCGAAGTTCATCGACCTGAACAAGAAGGCCTTCGAGCTGGGCTACAATTTCGGCGCATAACAGGCAAGCCCTGTTCAATACAGACAACATTAAAGGAGGAATACACTATGACCACACAGCAGCTTTCGATTTTTATGGAAAACAAGCCGGGGCAGCTCGTCAAGGTGACAGAGACACTGACGGCGGCAAACATCGACATCCGTGCCATGTCTCTTGCTGATACGCAGGATTTCGGCATCGTGCGCATGATCGTCAATGACAGCGTCAAGGCGCAGGCCGCTATGCGGGAAAAGGGATTCATGT
>CAMNDR010000106.1 GCA_946535685.1 uncultured Clostridia bacterium
CTAAGGCGTGTTGACACTAAGCCTAAAGCGCATCTTTTTGGCATAATTTTACGCATACTGCGTCGAAAAAACTTGCCGGGCGACAGCCCGCCTGCGTTTTCTCTCCTTGTCTGCGCAGAAATTCTGCTCAAAAATCTGCACATTATTATAGTGTCAACACGCCTTGAGAAATCCAAAAGCAGGATCCCCTTCCTGAAAGTCCGGAAATATATTGAAACCACGCAGTATCTCAACCAATTATAACCGAAAGGAGCCATTCCCGATGGACACGATCTGCTACACCCTGCGGCTGAAAGACTACAAGACCCCGAAGCATGCCATCGAGCGCATCCAGAAGAAGGTAAAGCCCAAGGGCGTGACGGCAAACTGGACAGTGGAAGTCAAGGCACAGTCCGTTGCCGTTTTTTTCGGTGACGGAGAAAGCGAACCGCTGACGCTCTCCTTCACCCGGAAGGAAGCCAGCGGCTCCTGCAAGGTTGCCTTCCCGACCGAGGGCAAGCTCTTTGAGAATGAAAAGAAAAGCGAATGGAAAGCGCTCATCCAGCTCCTGCATTCGCTCAAACCGCTCTGTGCGGAGATCGAGGTCGAGGACGATCTCAAACTCGCCGGTGCCTATTTCAAGAGCCTGGATTACACCTTCGGCATCCGGGAGCTGACCCCGTCTGAGACCGAACGCCTTGACCGGCTCTTCCAGCAGGGCTTCACCGATCACGAGGCATTCCTGTTTCAGATCTTCGCAGAGGATACCGGGCGGGACAGTCTGCCGGACTGGAAGGCGGCCATCCATCCGTATACCAAGCTCAGCGATCCCTTCCCGCAGATCGGGCAATTCTGGGAGACCTACATCTTCGAGACCTCCACCCTCAAAGGCGAATGCCTGCGGGCGATCTAAAAGAACGATGTCTACGCAATACACGGAAAGAAGGTCATATCCGGCGACCCTCCCGCAGAGATCTACACCTTTGCGCTCGGCGTGGGGGCGATGTTCTCCTGCTACGATTTCATCGACAACACCTGGGGCAAGGGCAAAAACGTGACGCTCTATTACAAGGACATATTCCTGCCGCTGTTCCAGGCTGCGGATGCCTACGGGAAGTGCAGACTCGCCTATCAGCTTTTTGTTTCGATCTATGACTACTGCAAATTCCAGTTTGTCGGCAAAGACGAGATCATCAGAATGATCGAAGCCTATGAAGCATCGGTCAATGCATGACACCAGAGGAGGGACAGGCCGGCGATAAAATCGCAGGATTCGTGGCGGCAGCCCCGATCATGGTGCAGGGGCGCTCACCAGTGCGACTGCACCATGCAGACCGCAATGAGCGTTATCGTCAGATCTGATACATCCGATCAGGTCCCGACAGGCTTTTGTGAACTTTGCACGATGGATACACTGCACAAAAGTTGGTTTTTGTGTTGACTTTTTTACGATAATGTGGTAAAATTGTAGTAACCGAAAACGATTACGCCAAAAGGAGCGGATAGAATGAAACGAGGAATCTTCAAACGCCTTGCAGCAGCAGCGATGAGCGCTGCGATGCTGTTCGGCATGACAACGGCTGCAGCACCGGCAAAGGTCACTGCAGCACCGGATGAGTACCACGATGACTGGCTGCATGTCGAGAACGGCAAGGTCGTGGACATGAACGGCAACGAGGTCTGGATGACCGGCGTCAACTGGTTCGGCTATAATGTCGGAACACAGGTTTTTGACGCTGTATGGCGTGCAAACATACACGACTGCCTAAATGCGATTGCCGATCACGGCTTCAATCTTCTCCGTGTGCCGATGTCCACACAAATTATCCTGCAATGGAAGAACGGCGACCCTGACCCGCAGGAACCCGGATACGGTGTGACGCAGAATCCTGAACTGACGCTCGAGGGCGGCAAAAAAATGTACAGCTTTGATGTTTGGAATCAGGCAGTTGCATGGTGCAGAGAGAACGGCATCAAGATTATGGTGGATATCCACAGTGCCACCACCAATGCAGCAGGTCATCAGTATCCCCTCTGGTATGACGATAACTATTCCACACAGGATTGGCTCGATGCAATGGAATGGTTTACGGACTACTACAAGGACGATGATACGATCATCGCATTTGACATCAAGAATGAACCCCACGGCAAGCCGGAGGAAGGCAAATTTGCCAAGTGGGACGATTCCACCGACGAAAACAACTGGAAATATGCTGCCGAACGTGCCGCAGAAACGATCCTCAATGTCAATCCGAACATGCTCATCATGATCGAGGGTACCGAGTGTTACCCGGATTTTGCCAAGGGTGCTGATTGGTCTACACCGGCGGTGGATTATGCGCACTATGGCGAGCCGAGCAAGGTGTTTGGTGCATGGTGGGGCGGAAATCTCCGTGGTGTCAAGGATTGTCCGGTAGATCCCGAAAGATTCAGATCACATATCGTATATTCGCCGCACGATTACGGACCACTGGTATACAAGCAAAGTTGGTTCCATCTCGAGATGGAGAAGATCAAAGTGAAAGATGAAAAAACCGGTGAAGAAAAGGAAGTGGAAACAGATAAAATCATCAGCTACGAGTTTGACAAGGACTCACTCCTCAAGGAATACTGGTACGATACATGGGCGTATCTCGTGGAAGAGAACATGTATCCGCTCCTCATGGGCGAATGGGGCGGCTGGACGGATGACGAGCATGACCCGTCAGGCGCGAACAGACATTGGATGGCCGTTCTCCGCGATTATATGATCAAAAAGCACATCCACCATACTTTCTGGTGCTATAACTGGAATTCCGCAGATACCGGCGGACTTACCTATGAGGATCCGACAATCTGGGACGAGGAGAAGTATGAGTTCGTAAAGCCTGCCCTCTGGCAGACCGAGGACGGCAAATTCATCAGCCTGGATCATGCGATCCCGCTCGGTGATAACGGCATTACGCTGTCCGCGTACTACAACACCGCACCCACGCCGACAGATCCTCCGAAGCCGACGGATCCGATGCCCACTGAGCCTGTGACGGATGAAACGACCGATCCGAAGCCCACCGAGCCCGTCACCGATGAGCAGACCGATCCGAAGCCGACACCCGGAATAGGTGCCACGCTGCTCGGCGATGTGGACGAAAGCGGCAAGGTGGATATCCTCGATGTCATCACGCTCAACAAGAGCCTGATGATCGGCGAAAAGCTCACCGACCAGGGCAAGGTCAATGCCGACGTAGACCTTTCCGGCGGCGCCCCGGATGAGGTTGACTCCCTGAACATCCTCAAATGCGTGGTAGAGATCATCACGCTCCCTGCATAACCCCCAAAGCCTCCCTGCCGGAAATGGCAGCGCTGCGATAGCATTTTTCCGCCATAGTATTTCTGATGCAAAGTCAGAAGTACTATGGCGTTTCTATTGACAGTGCAGAGATGTTATGCTATAATTTTTATTAACATATATCCGAATTTGCGGGGGAGCCCCCGCTGGCAGGATTCTCCCAATGCGCCATACGGCGCAAAGGTCGAATAGGATCTGTGCTAAATCGGAATTTATAAAGGTGATAATATGTTTGAGTATAGGAATATAGACGGCATAGACATTCTTAAGGAGAAGATTCCGTCAGAGCTTCAATATTGGTGGCAATTCGGAACTATATTGGAGCTAAATTATAACTCAAAAGCAATTGATGAATATTATTGTGATTATACCAATATGATTACTTTACTGCTTACAGATTATGACCAGCAGTACAAAATTGAGCTCTCATTATACAACATAAGAGGAAATTTGAATATTGATATGGCGAATGGATTTTTCAGCGGTTTTACAATAGATGAATATTTAGATTCAGGAAGCGATAATAATTTCCATCTCTATTCTATTGAACAAGATATTGAGTTCGATTTATACTGCGAAAAAATAAGAGCTGTTCTTGTGCAATGAGTAACCATATAAATTATGATTTAGCGCAGAACTTATTCGACCTTTGCGCCGTAAGGCGCATTGGGAGAATCCTGCCAGCGGGGGCTCCCCCGCTGAGCAGACAAATCAATACAATGCCCCGAAGCACCTTGAAATGCTTCGGGGCAAAACTTCTATATGGGTATCCAAGGCTTCCTTCTATTGCCCGGGCATAAGCGAACGACTGGCGGAATCCCTCACGCCATCGCCGCTGCCCGCAGCAGCATCTTCTCGCCCTCGCATGTCAGGAATACCGTATCACCGCCATGCACCTCGCCGCGCAGCCACATCCGGGAGAGCGGACTTTCCACATGCTGCGTCAGGAAACGCCGGATCGGGCGGGCGCCGTAGCGGCGAGTCTCCGGATCGGATGCCGCCGCCTGTACGGCCTTTTCATCAAACTGCAGCGTGATCCCCAGGCTTTCCGCCCGCTCCGAAAGCGACACAAGCTGCCGCCGTGCGATCACAGCAAGATCCTCCTCCGAAAGCGCCGAAAATTCGAGGATCTCATCCATTCTTCCGATCAGCTCCGGCGGCAGTGTCTGCCGGAGCGCATCCGTTCCGGTGCTCTGTTCACCGCCGAGGAAGCCCGCACTCGTGCTGCGCTGGTGCATGCCCAGATTCGAGGTCAGGAAGATCAGGCAGTTGCGCAGGCTGATCTGCCGTCCGGCGCTGTCCGTCAGCATCCCGTCCTCCAGGATCTGCAGCAGCAGATGCAGCACATCCGGGTGTGCCTTCTCGATCTCATCGAACAGCACCACACTGCACGGCCGCTGCCGCAGATGCTCGCAGAACGGCGTATCCTCCGTGAATCCCACATACCCGGGCGGCGCCCCGATGAGCCTCGCCACGGAATGCGCCTCCATATATTCCGACATATCCAGCCGCAGCAGCGCCTTTTCCGTGCCATAGAGCGTCTCGCAGAGCGCACGGACGAGCGCCGTTTTGCCCACGCCCGTCGGCCCGAGAAATAAAAACGAGCCCACCGGCCGCCGGATGTCCCGAAACCCGGCTCCGCTCCTGCAGACCGCATCGCAGAGCCTGTCGATCACTGCATCATGCCCCACGATCTTCGCATGGAGCGTCCGCTGCAGCAGCAAAAGCCGCTCCTGCTCCGCCGCCGTCATCTGAGAGAGCGGGATGCCTGTTCTCGCCGATGCGACCGCCGCCACATC
>CAMNDR010000107.1 GCA_946535685.1 uncultured Clostridia bacterium
CCTCTTGCGATTCTCTTGCGCTTGGTATCCTTCTGGGTCAGTCTGTGACGCTTGTTGGTGTGCTGATACTTCACCTTGCCGTTTGCAGTCAGCTTGAAGCGCTTCTTTGCGCCGGAATGTGTTTTAACCTTCACTTTCTTTGCCATGATAATAGCTCCTCCTTTGACTTGGTATGCTTACTTAGATGCCTTCGGGGATATGAACATCACGATGCTGCGGCCTTCCATCTTGGCAGGCTTTTCCACCGTACCGAACTCAGCGCATGCCTCCTTGAAGCGGTCGAGCAGCTCTGCTCCCAGCTCCGGATGTGCGATCGCACGCTTTCTGAAGCGGACGGAAACCTTGAGCTTATCACCGGATTTCAGGAACTTGATCGCCTGATTCACCTTTGTCTCAAAGTCATGTGTGTCGATCGCAGAGAACATGCGGATCTCCTTGATGGACATGACCTTCTGATTCTTTCTGGCTTCCTTCTCACGCTTCTGCTGCTCGAAGAGATACTTACGGTAGTCGAGAATGCGGCACACAGGCGGCTTGGCCTGCGGTGCGATCTTGACCAGATCCATATCCTTCTCAATAGCGAGCTTCTGTGCGTCCTTGGCAGACATGATACCAAGCTTCGATCCGTCAGTGTCAATGACCAGGATCTCCTTGTCCCGGATCATTTCATTGATCTGAATGTCCTTTGTTTCCTTACTTATTGCGGGCACCCCCAAGCATGTTAATTTAAAA
Source organism: uncultured Clostridia bacterium (assembly GCA_946535685.1). Lineage (GTDB taxonomy): Bacteria > Bacillota > Clostridia > Oscillospirales > Ruminococcaceae > UBA3855. The sequence continues at coordinate 733 of CAMNDR010000107.1, forward strand.
CAAAAATGAGTGCAAACTGCTTTGCACTCACCAATCCCCTGACAGCTTTGCAGGACATGCGCATCCTGCGGCAGCTTACCGGAAGTATTGACCGTTTCGGCACCGGATTACCGGGTCAGACGGTGAGGCACAGCGTGTCTGCTTTGTTTTCGTTGTCTATTATACCCGATTTCTTCCGCTTTGTCAAGTGGTTTCCGAAAAAATTTCCACACTTCGTTCCCCTGTCACCAAATTTTAACCAAAGTTCCCAAAATTTCCGTTTCCCCGTATTGACATTTTGTGTGTTTCGGTGTATAATAGGATTGGATTATGCTGCACGGTGCCGCCGTCAGGGATGGCGGGCGGTACAAAGGGCAGTCTGTCATGCGAAAGGGCAGAGACGCTGTGCTGTGCCCTGTTCTGCATGCGGTGCTCCGTTATTTTATTATCTTTCATCAGGAGATGCTATGTCAGAAACAACCGTTAGCTTTGAACAGCCCGCCGAGCTGCAGGCAGTCCTCGGGAGCTGCGATGAAAATCTGCTCACCATCCAGCGGGAATACAGCGTGGTGCTGTTCTGCAGAGGGGCAGATATCCAGATCACCGGCGAGGAGGAGCAGGTCGGGAAGGCAGCCGCTGCGCTGCGGCTGCTCGGAGAGCTTGCCCGGAAGGGCAGCCATCTCACCGAACAGACCGTCCGCTACTGTCTGTCGATGGTCGAGGACGGCGAGGCAGAATCCGTCCGGTCACTTGACGGCGACGGCATCTGCATCACCACCTCCGGCAAGGTCGTCCGGCCGAAAACCGTCGGCCAGAAGAAATATACCGATGCGATCCGCAATCACACCATCACACTCGGGATCGGGCCTGCCGGCACCGGCAAGACCTATCTTGCGGTGGCGCTTGCCGTAAAGGCATTCAAGGCGCATGAGGTGCAGAAGATCATCCTCACACGTCCTGCCGTGGAGGCGGGCGAGAAGCTCGGCTTTCTGCCGGGTGATCTGCAGGACAAGGTCGATCCGTACCTGCGGCCGCTGTATGATGCACTGTTCGATATGTTCGGGGCAGAGACCTTTGCACGCCATATGGAAAAGGGCATTATAGAGGTAGCGCCGCTCGCCTATATGCGCGGACGGACGCTCGACGATGCTTTCATCATCCTCGATGAAGCACAGAACACCACCTCCGAGCAGATCAAAATGTTCCTCACCCGTCTCGGCGAGGGCAGCAAAATGGTCATCACCGGCGACATCACCCAGATCGACCTGCCGGAAAAGCGCAAGTCCGGTCTGATCGAGGCGATGAAGGTCTTAAAGCATGTGGACGGCATCGCCCAGATCCGCTTTACCGAAAAGGATGTTGTACGGCACAAGCTCGTACAGGATATCATCAGGGCCTATGAGTCCTACTACCAGGAAGGGAGAAAACACTAATGCAGCAGTCAGGAAAGCTCAAAGTCAGCATCAAAAACAACCAGAATTCCGTTAAAATTCCGTCCGGTATCCGCCTTCTGATCCGGCGTTGCTGTCACGCAGTACTGATCTCGGAGGGCTTTACCGAGGATGCCGAAGTCAGCGTTTCCTTTGTATCGAACCAGGAGATCCGCAACCTCAACAAGGCATACCGCAACAAGGACAGCGTCACCGATGTGCTCTCCTTCCCGCTCACCGGTGAGGACGGCACAAGGGAGATCGACACCGAGACAGGCAATGTCCTCCTCGGCGATGTGGTCATCTCCATCGAAACGGCTGTCAAGCAGGCCAATATCTACGGGCATTCCCTGTCCCGCGAGATCGGCTTCCTGACCGTGCATTCCATGCTCCATCTGCTCGGATATGACCACGAGAAGAGCCCGCTCGATGAGCGCATCATGCGGGAAAAGGAAGAGGCTGTGCTTGAAAAGCTCGGCATCTCCCGTGAGCTGACCTATATCAACAACGGTGAGGAGCAGGCATGACAAAGTCTATTTTTCTCACCCTCTCCGGGCGCACCAATGCCGGGAAATCCACGCTGCTCAATGCGCTGATCGGCGAGAAGATCGCCTCGGTCAGCAGCAAGCCGCAGACCACCCGTACCCGGATCACCGGCATTCTCACCCAGGATGAAACACAGTATGTCTTTATTGATACGCCGGGTCTGCACAAGGGGCGCACCCGGCTTTCCACGCATATGATGAAAACCGCCGAAACATCGGCGGCAGATGCGGATGCGGTGCTCTATGTCATCGACTGCACCAAGGGGCTGCACGAGCAGGATGAGCAGATGCTGAAAACCATCACTGACCGGAAGATCCGCTGCATCATCGTCGTCAACAAGGTCGATCTTCTCGAAGACAAGTCGAAGATGATGCCGCTGCTGCTGAAGCTCGAAAATGCGTACCATCCGCATGCCATCATCCCGGTCAGCGCCTCGCAGAAGGACGGTCTGGACGAGATCATGCAGGTCGCCGCTGAGCTGGCGCAGCCGTCTGTGCATTTCTTCCCGGATGACTCCTTCACCGATCAGCCGGAGCGTGTGCTGGCGGCAGAGATGATCCGTGAGAAGCTCCTGCGGCTGCTCAATGACGAGGTGCCGCACGGCATTGCCGTGACCATCGAGAAGATGTCGGAGCGGGATGACAAGGATCTGCTCGATATTGATGCCGTCATCATCTGCGAGCGCGAGACGCACAAGGGCATCATCATCGGTAAGAACGGTGCAATACTCAAGAAGATCGCATCCTCTGCCCGCCGTGATCTGGAGCGCTTTTTCGAGATCCAGGTCAATCTGAAATGCTTCGTCAAGGTCAAGGAGGACTGGCGGAATAAGGAAGGGCTTATCCGGAGCTTCGGACTGACGGAGGAGCCGTAACACCTGCATTCCTTCGGTGGCCGCCGCACAGGGCGGCTTTACAATAGAAAGGAGCATGCCGCATGACTGCCGCCGAGTATTACAAGGTGACTGAAAACATGACGGAACGGACGGAGCTTATTGACGGTGAGATCGTCATGCTGGCGCAGCCTTCCATCCTGCATCAGCAGATCGCCGGCCGGCTATACAGCATCGCAGATCAGTTTATCCGCAGCAGCAAGGGCGCCTGCACTGCACTGCAGGCGGTTGATGTCCGGCTCACGGATGATGTGAGCGTCGTGCCGGATGTGATGGTCGTCTGTGATCCGACCAGAATGGATGAAAAACGCTGTTACGGCGCTCCTGACTGGGTGATCGAGGTAACGAGCACGAACCGTGATAACGACTTCGACCGCAAGCTCCGGCTGTACCGTCAGCATGGTGTCCGGGAATACTGGATCATCGACACTGATAACAGGGTGGTCTGGGTCTATCATTTTGAACAGCATCCGAACGTGGTCGAGTTCCATGACTGGGCGGACAGCATCCCTGTCGGCATTTACGAGGGAAAGCTGACGATTTGCGTCGCTGATCTTTTGTGAACGGATAATCCCTCATTTTCTGCAGATACTATCTCCAAAAGGAGGTCTGCATCATGGAATGGGAAGCATTTGAAGCAAGCGGCAGCGTGGCGGATTATCTCGCCTATGCTGCCATAAAGGAGCTGGAACATGCTGAATGTGAAGGGCGTCGTGCTGGCGCAGAAGCCGGTCGGGGAACAGGACAGGTTCATTGATATCCTCACCGCAGAGTACGGCGTGATCGAGGTGCTCGTCAAGGGCGCCTCCAAGATCTCAAGCAAGACCGGCAGTGCAACACAGCTATTTTCCTATGCACAGTTCAGCCTTGCGGATAAAAAACACGGGCGGGCACGCATTCTGGGCAGTGTCTCGCCCATCAGCATTTTTTACGGGCTGCGCAGCTCGGTCACAGCCGTGGCGCTGGCATCGTATTTTTCGCAGATCATCGGCTTTTCTGTGCTGCCGAAGGATGGCACGCCGGAGATCCTGCGCCTGATGCTCAACTGTCTGCATTTTCTCTCGGAGAAAACCCATGAGGAGCATAAGCTGAAAGCCGTCTTTGAGCTGCGGATGGCAGCGCTGCTGGGCTTCATGCCCGATGTGGTGATGTGCCGGAAGTGCGGCACCTATCTCCCGGCAGAGCTGTCGTTCTCGGTCGAAGGCGGGTATTTCTGCTGCAGAGCGTGCCGGGATCCGGAGAGCCTTGCGCAATGGATCGACATGCCGGCGGCATCGCTGCAGGCGGTGCGGCATATTGTGCTGTCAGACTTTGAGCGGATCTTTTCGTTCCGCATCGGTGAGGCTGCGCAAGCGCCGCTCTATGCATTTGCAGAGGCATTTCTGCAGTACCACATTGACCGGAAATTCCCGACGCTGGAGTTTTATCAGGCGATCAGCGGGAACAGCGTTCTTTCTTAAGGCAACACCGCACAAAGCCCGCCTGGCGGCTTGGCGGCACATCTGCTTGCA
>CAMNDR010000108.1 GCA_946535685.1 uncultured Clostridia bacterium
CCCCGATCGGGGCTGCCGCCCCGAACCCTGCAAAATAGCTTTTTTGACAGTCTGAAACGCCATCGTATCTTAGCAATACGATGACGTCAGTCTGTCAAAAAGCTGGTCGCCCACCGCAGCGGGCGAAATCTCCCCCGCTCAGAGCTCAAACTTCGGCATCAGCCTGAGCTTGTGCAGATTGTTCCAGTGCATGCGGTCGATCTTCTCCTTGAGCTCCGGCTTGTCGGACAGATCCGTCAGCCCGCGGATATAGGTGTCCAGCTCTGCATAGGTGAAGCCAAGATTCTCCTCATCCGTCTTGCCGCACAGGCCGTCGATCGGCACCTTGTGGACGAGCTTGTCCGGCAGGCCAAGCAACTCGCCGAGCTGCAGCACTTCCGTCACAGTCAGATTGGACAGGGGCGAAAAATCACCGGCAGCATCGCCGAATTTTGTCGAATAGCCGACCCAGTCCTCCGAGAGATTGCAGGTGTTGACCACACGGCCGCCGACGCACGCCGCCACCGCATAGAGCGTTGTCATGCGGATGCGGGCAGGTGTGTTGACAACGGCCTGGCTGCTCGGCTCGATGTGCTTTTTGAGCTCGCCCATGAATGTGCTCACCGTATCGCCGATGTTGATCGTATAGCTCCGGATGCCAAGTGTCTCCACAAGCAGACGGCTGCAGTCGATGTCCGCCTGTTCGCCCTGCGGCATCAGCACGCCGATGACCCGATCCTTGCCGAGTGCCTTCACGCAGACGGCTGCAGCGATCGAGCTGTCCTTGCCGCCAGAAATGCCGATGACCGCCTTGGTTTCCGGCGAAGCATTCTCCTCAAAATAGACCCTGACCCACTCCACGACTCTGTCAAGGGTCTCCTGTGCATTGAATTTGTACATAATGGCCTCCTTCTTTGCAGATGCGATTGGAAAGCACCGGATCAATTGATCCTGCCGTACTTCCATAGATTTCCCGTGCCGGGTTTGGTATGATTATAGCACAAAAATCCGCAGGTGTCAAGGCTGTTTAGGCAACACCGCACAAAGCCCGCCAAGCCGCCAGGCGGGCTTTGTGCGGTGTTGCCTTTACACGCCGAGCACATTCCGCAGCACCCACCACACCAGCAGCGCCGCTAAAAACCCGATCCCGAGCCAGTCCGGCCCGCTGATGAGCTTATAAACGCCTGTGCGAAGATAGTTTACCGTCGAGGAGAGCGCAGTATACAGCACAAATCCCGCCTCCAGCGGCATCAGATAATTATACCGCAGCGCATCACCGAACCGCAGCTCTGCCAGCGCATGCAGCGCTCTTGAATTGCCGCATCCGGGGCAGTAGAGCCCTGTCAGCACATGAAACGGGCATTCCAGCCCGCCGCCGAGCAGCCGAAACAGCAGGCAGTACCCCAGCACGGCAAGTGCCAGCGCTGCATATACGCCGCAGACTCTCAGGATCCGTCCCTTCATACTGCCTCCTTCCGTAAGCCGCACATATAGAAAAACTGCCTGCCGGAGCAGACAGCCTTTCCATATGGGAAATTTGATTATGCGAGTTTGTTCATCTCATCCTGTACGAGGTAAACCAGCGCAATCGGGAATACAAGAGCAAGAATGATATACAGTGTCTTGTTATCCACCTCAGCCTGCCCCTTCTGTACTCTGACTGCATTCAGGTTGTCATTTGCATTGATTGCAAAGAGAATACCGCCGACATACACGAAGAACAGCAGGAACTGGATCAACGGCTCCATATTGCCAACACTCTTACCGCCGGCCTTATACAGCTCATTGATGGCATTCCAATACCAGATGATGCCGTAGATGCCGCAGGTGACGATGGACAGGAGAATGACGGTGACAGGGGATTTCTGTGTAAACATAAAACCTGCACTCCTTTCTTGATTATTTACGTATCATTATAGCATACTAAGAAAAAGAAGTCAAGAATTCTACACAATTTAGAAACAAAAAGACTTATAAGTATACAAAAATCCAGTTTTGGAGCTTATTCCTCCTCCGGTTCAGCCGTCTGCCAGCTTTCGCCGGCATGCGCAGCCGATTCCTCCGTCAGTTCCTCCAGCCCGTCGAAGTCCTCGCCGATGTGTACCCAGCTCTCGCCGAGTGTCACCGCATGATAGCCGCCGTTCGTGACCTCAAATTCTCCGGCTCTGTCCCAGATGTTGTTATACGGCAGCTCGCCCTCGGAATCCTCGGCATTGTTGAAGTGATAGCAGACAGCCTGCATCGGATCGAGCGCCGGGTAATAATAGATCGAAAAGCCGCTGCCGCCGCCCATCGTGGAGAATGCAGTGGAAAACAGGCTCTTCTCCGGCTGGTAGCAGACATTCTGCTCCGAGACCGCATCGCCCTTGTAATTGTCCTCCAGCAGCAGTTCCGTCTTGTCATCCTTGCAGCAGTAGAGCTCCATCCGTGAGCCTTCCAGCACGACCAGCTCCGGGATCTCATCCGCATCGAGCCGGATCAGTGCGAAATAGGATGCTTCATCCTCAGAAGCCTTGCATTTTGCAGAAAGCAGCGCCTGATAGGCACCGGTCCAGGGAGCAGCCGGCTCGGTTTTCAGTTCGGTTTCCGGCTCGGTCTCCGTTTCTTCGGCAGATGTCCCGTCTGTTTCCCCGGTCTCTGCAGCAGCGGGCGGAAGCGTCGGTGCTTCAGCCGCAGCCTCGGTCGCCGCTTCGGTCACAGCCTCTGTCTCCGGCGCAGCGGTCGGGATCGGTGCCAGTTCCTCAGAATCCGGCTCCGGGACATTTCCGCAGGCGGTACACAGTGCAAGACACAGCAGCATGGCGGTCAGTATGGTTTTCTTTTTCATGATGATCCCTTCTTTCTGCTCTATCTTATCACAATCATTTGCAAAAATCAACTAACGAACTGTTAACGCATTATGAAAAGTTGGAAACAGCCGGCGATCTTTCCGCATGCAATGAGAGAACCGCCCGTGCATTCTGTACACGGGCGGCGTAAGCGGTTATTGTTCAAAGCGGTAGACCAGCTCTTCACCTTCAGCGCCCTTTTCGTAGGTGCGCAGGAAGATGCCGGCGGCATCGGTGTAGAGATAGTAGGTGTCATCGAGCGGGAGAAAACTGCCGGATGTACTGCTGTCCGTGCAGATCACAACTGCATTGTCCCGATCAAATACATTTTTTCCGTCCAAGGGCTTCATGCGACGGAAAACGCAGCCTTCGCCGATCGTCACGTTCATTATGATATTGGAAGTGCCGCCGAAGTAGGTCTGGCCAAAATCCCCGGGCAATTTTTCAGCAAGCATAGTATCGCTTTCTGTATCGTATACATAGCTGGATGAATCATGGTAGATAATCCGGTATCTGCCGATGCTCTTGGTAGTTCCGGTTCCAATCTTGTTAAGCGGCGAATCGGGCATAAGCGTCCATTCCCCGGTTGATGCATCAAATTGGTAATAGCTGTTTTTTCCCGTTACCTTATCATTTCCATAGGTGATGCACTTGCTACCATATGCCAGCCCGCAAATGATCATATTGATTGTGTTGTCCAGTCCGTGAGAATCCTTGACAACACAGTCAGGGAAGCTCTTTTCTTCGAGATCCGGTGTGCAGTATGTTGCCGAACTAAAAATATACCCGGTATCAGAAATGACGTAGCTCTCGAGTGTGCCGGTGCTTCCGAGCTGATTGCCTTCCAGATCGTATTTTGTCAAAGAACCGCCACTGTGCTTGTAATAAAAGTAACCCTCCTGACTGAAAAGCACCTTATCGTTGTAGCTGCTCCCTTCAAGAGAAATACTCGACAATTCTTTTGTCGCAATATCATAAGCATAGATTGTGGTTGTCTCCATTCCATACTCGGTCAGCCGGAAATAGATCTTTCCTTTATGTACGACAGCACAGGGGTTATTGGGAAGTGGTTTGGAAAGATCTATCACCGACGTATCCCCCGTCCTCTCCCACTCTGCCGAAAGCGCCGCATAGAGATCGGAAACCTCCTCAGCCGGATCGGTGGGCGGTTCTGTCAGTTCCTCTGTCGGCGGCTCAGTCACTTCCTCAGTCGGGATCACAGTCTCAGGCTCGGTCGGCTGGGCAATGCCTCTCTGCGCCAGATAATACGCCAGATCGCCGTCATTTCCGGCGCCGCTCCATGCGGCAAACTGCAGGATGACCGCCGCATCGGATGCATTCACAACGCCGTCACCGTTGACATCGCCGAACATTCCCGCATAGGCAGGCACATCGCCCTTCAGCGTGATATGGTCAACCACCGATGTCGCACCGGCGGCAATGACTGCGCTCAGGCACAGCGGAAGGATCCGGCGGATTTTTTTGTTTTCCATCATCTTTACCTCGCTTTCAGTTTGGGTAAATATTACCAGCATCCTCAATTATAGCACAGAGCGGCGGAAAAGTCAAGCAATGGGCTTTTGCAAAAAATCTGCCGGGACTTGCTTTTTTCTGTCAAATCTGGTATAATAAGAATGCACAGCAGAATGCGGTGCAGATTTTGAACATCCAAAAGGAGATCCCACTATGCTGGAATTGCAGAACATTACCTTCAGCGCCGCCGGCGAAGGCGGCAAGGTCGATATCATCCGGGATATCAGCCTGACCATTGAAGACCACAAATATACCGTCATCACCGGGCCAAACGGCGGCGGAAAATCCACCCTCGCCAAGCTCATCGCCGGCATCGAGAAGCCCATCTCCGGCCGGATCCTCTGGAACGGCGAGGACATCACCGACAAGAGCATCACCGAGCGTGCGAAGCTCGGCATCGGCTTTGCCTTCCAGCAGCCGGTTCGCTTCAAGGGGCTGACCGTGCTCGACCTCCTGCGCATCGCCGCAGGCAAGACCCTGAATACCTCCCAGGCCTGTGAATACCTCTCAAAGGTCGGCCTGTGCGCCAAGGATTATATCCACCGTGAGGTGAATGCCTCTCTCTCCGGAGGCGAGCTCAAGCGCATCGAGATCGCCACGGTGCTTGCAAGAAATGTCCAGCTTGCGGTCTTTGACGAGCCGGAGGCCGGCATTGACCTCTGGAGCTTCCAGAACCTCATCCAGGTCTTCCAGGAGATGCAGGCGGC
>CAMNDR010000109.1 GCA_946535685.1 uncultured Clostridia bacterium
CCCTGATGGACGATCCTGTGACCGATGCGGAGAAAAGTGCCCGCATGACACGGCTGCTTGCCCTGCAGCGGGAGATCGCCGTGGAGAACAACAGGCGCTTTGTCGGCAGGACGCTGCGTGTCCTGTGCGACGGCGTAAGCAAGAAACGCCCGGAATGCGTCACCGGCAGAAGCTCGGAAAATATGCTGGTGGAATTTCCCGGCGAGGCATCGCTCATCGGCAGCTTTGCGGATGTGCAGATCACCGAAAGCCACAGCGGCGCACTGACCGGTGTGCTGCGCTGAACCATATTCTACATTCTATGCACACATTCTGAAAGGAGAAATCAATCATGGATATCATCGAAATGACCCGTGAACTCGGCAAGGCGATCCAGGCCGATGACCGCTATATCGCCTATATGCTCGCACGTCAGGCAAATGACGAGGATGAGCAGCTCCAGAATCTCATCAAGGGCTTCAACCTCAACCGCATGCAGCTCCAGATGGAGATCGCCAAGCCCGACAAGGACGACGACAAGATCCAGGCGCTCAATGAGACGATCAAGTCCAGCTATCAGCTCATCATGGAGAATCCCCGCATGGCGGTCTACAATGCTGCCAAGCAGGGGTATGACGAGCTGATGAGCCAGATCAACACCGTCATCACCATGTCCTCCAACGGCATGGATCCCGATAAGATCGACGTGACCACCGCCTCCTGCAGCGGCGACTGCAGCGCCTGCGGAGGATGCCACTGAGCGGGGCCAGCACTATACACGAGATAAGACACGAGATAAGGGGTAAACAGAATGCCTTTGGGACTGAATGACATCAAGCGGGAGCAGCTTTCCCCGATGATGCAGCAATACTATGATACCAAAATGCAGTATGCGGACTGTGTACTGTTTTACCGGCTCGGTGATTTCTATGAGATGTTCTTCGACGATGCCATCCGGGTGTCGAGGGATCTGGAGCTGACACTGACAGGCCGGGACTGCGGTCTGGAGGAGCGGGCGCCCATGTGCGGCGTACCGTACCACAGCGCTGAGCTGTATATCAAGCGCCTGATCGACAAGGGTTACCGTGTGGCGATCTGTGAGCAGATGACCGATCCTGCCCTTGCCAAGGGGCTTGTGGAGCGTGAGGTCATCCGTGTTGTCACGCCCGGAACTGTCATCGAGAAGGATATGCTCGATGAATCGGTCAATAACTTCCTCTGCTGCGCCTATACGGACGGCGTGGAAACGGCGCTCTGCTTTGCCGACCTCTCCACCGGTGAGGCCGCCGTCTACCCTGCCGGCGGTGCGGCAATGCAGGATGATATCATCAACCTGCTCTCCCGCTACAGCCCGGTAGAGCTCATTTTTAACGATGCCTTCCTCGATCTGAAAGCGGTCGGGGATTTTGTCAGAGTACGGTTGCGGTGCGCCTGTGCGATGCGGGATGCGGCATGCTTTGACCCGCAGCGTCAGGCGGAATGCGTCTGCAGACAGTTTTCCGTCGATGCCATCGGCATGCTCGGTCTGCCGGAGAGCGGTGCGAGAACATCCGCCGTCTGCGGGCTGTTCGAGTACATCGCTGATACGCAGAAGCTCGAAACAGGGCGCTTTACGACGCTTGAACTCGATGACCAGGCTGCCTATATGACCCTCGATTACAACGCCCTGCGCAATCTCGAACTAACCAAGACCATGCGCACCGGCGAGAAGAAGGGCACGCTGCTCTGGGTGCTCGATGCGACCCGCACCTCGATGGGAAAGCGCATGCTCCGGAGCTGGCTCGAACGGCCGCTGCGGTCGCCTGCCCGGATCATCGCCCGCCACAACGCCGTGGAGGCGCTCATGCGGGAAACACTCGCCGCTGCCGATATCGGGGATTCCCTCGACCGGATGTTTGACCTCGAACGGCTCATGACCCGGATCATCTACAAGCAGGCCACGCCCCGTGATCTGCGGGCGCTCTGTGCCACGGCGCAGGAGCTGCCCGGTCTGAAGGCGCAGCTTGCTGCCTTTGAGGAGATCCCGCTGCTCAGAACGCTGAACGGGCGGATCTCAGATCTGCAGAAGATCGCCGATCTGATCGGCCGCGCGATCGTGGAGGATCCGCCTGTGACGGTCAAGGACGGCGGCGTGATCCGTGAGGGCTTCGACCCGGATCTTGACCGGCTGCGTTCCGTGATGAACGGCGGCAGCAGCATCATCGAGCAGATCGGCGAGCAGGAACGGGAGCGCACCGGCATCCGGAATCTGAAGGTCGGCTTCAACCGGGTGTTCGGCTATTATCTCGAAGTCACCCGCTCCTATCTCGACAAGGTGCCTGCCAATTATATCCGCAAGCAGACGCTCACCAATGCCGAGCGCTATATCACGGAGGAGCTGAAGGACGCCGAAAACACCGTCCTGGGCGCCAAGGACAAGGCACTGCAGCTCGAACAGGAGCTGTACGGCCAGGTGCGGGACATCCTCGCAGGGGCGCTTGCCAGCGTGCAGGAGACGGCTTCTGCGGTGGCGGAGCTCGATGTGCTGCTGTCCTTTGCAGAGACGGCTGTGAAGAATAACTACTGCAAGCCTGACATCGTGCTTGATGGCACGCTGCAGATCCATGACGGGCGGCATCCGGTCGTGGAGCAGATGCTCGAAGAAGAAGTTTTTGTGCCGAATGATGTCTATCTGGATACGGATGCCTGCCGGCTGAGTGTCATCACAGGGCCGAATATGTCCGGTAAATCGACCTATATGCGGCAGACAGCGCTCATTGTGCTGATGGCGCAGACCGGCAGCTTCGTGCCGGCTCGCTCCGCGCGGATCTCGGTCGCTGACCGGATCTTCACCCGTGTGGGCGCATCGGATGACCTTGCGGCGGGCGAGAGCACCTTCATGGTCGAAATGAAGGAGGTCGCCGACATTCTGCGGCATGCCACCAAGGACAGCCTTGTCATCCTCGATGAGGTCGGACGGGGCACATCGACCTTTGACGGCATCAGCATCGCCAGAGCGGTGGCGGAGTATATCTGCACGGGGAAAAACCTCGGCTGCAAGACGATGTTTGCCACGCATTACCATGAACTGATCGCTCTGGAGGATGAGCTTCCGGGCGTGAAAAATCTGAGCGTTGCCGTGCGCAAGGGGCGTGACGGCATCCGCTTCCTGCGCAAGATCGTGCCGGGCGGCACGGACGACAGCTACGGCATTGACGTTGCCAAGCTCGCAGGCCTGCCGAATACCGTGCTCAAGCGTGCAAGGGGCATCCTTGCGGGGCTTGAGACGCAGGCGGAGCAGGCAAAGCACCATGATCCCGCCGGCGAGGAGCAGCTCGGCTTTGCCGCACAGCAGGAATCCCAGATCCCGAAACGCCTGCGGCAGATGAATTTAGGCGAGCTCTCTGATGCGGAATGCAGGGAGTTCCTGGAGGAATTGCAGGAGCTTGCAGGTGTCTGATACGATCCCCCTATATCCACCACTGAAAGGAGAAATCCATGCCCGTAATCAACGTCCTCGACAAGGCCGTCTCCGAGCTGATCGCAGCCGGTGAGGTCATCGAACGGCCTTCCTCGGTTATCAAGGAGCTGGTCGAAAATTCCATAGACGCCGGTGCCCGGCACATCACGGTCGAGATCAAGGACGGCGGCACCTCCTTCATGCGCATCGTGGATGACGGCTGCGGCATGGCGGCGGAGGACGTACCGACGGCTTTTCTGCGCCATGCCACGAGCAAGATCAGCGAGAAGGATGACCTTGACAGCATCCTGACGCTCGGCTTCCGGGGCGAGGCGCTCGCTTCCATTGCAGCCGTGGCAAAGGTCACGCTCATGACCAAGCGCCCGGAGGACGACTACGGCACCCGCTACGAGATCGCCGGCACCGACTGCGGAGAGCCGGAGGAATGCGGCTGCCCGGACGGCACGACACTCGTCATCAAGGATCTGTTCTTCAACGTCCCTGCCCGCCGCAAATTCATGAAGCGGGATTCGGCAGAGGGCGCTGCTGTTTCGCAGATCGTCCAGAAGATCGCCATTTCTCACCCGGAGATCGCCTTCCGCTTTCTGCGGGACAACAAGCCGGTCTTCCATACGGACGGCGCAGGCTCGCTGCTGTCCGTGATCCATTCCGTATTCGGGCGGGAATTCGCTTCGGGACTGATCCCGGTGGATTCCGAAACGGACGGCATCCGTGTGCATGGCTATGCGGTGCGGCCGCTGTTCAGCCGCCCGAACCGCAGCTTCCAGACATTTTTTGTCAACTCCCGCTATGTCCGCTCCCGTGCGCTCACAACGGCGCTGGAGAGCGCCTATGACAATATGGTGATGGTCGGAAAATTCCCGGCATGCGTGCTGATGCTCGAAATGCCGCCGGATTCGCTTGATGTCAACATCCATCCCGCCAAGGCGGAGGTGCGCTTCGCCGATGAGAAGCGGGTCATCAATGCGGTCTATTTTGCGCTGAAAAATGCCATGCAGCAGGAGGGGCTGATCTATGAGCTGAAAGCCCCGGAGCGTGACTGGTATGCCGGTGCGCCGGAGCCTGTCTATGAACAGAAGCCCCTGATCGCCGAGCAGCCGGCGCCTGCACCCGTGCGGGAGCTGGTGCCGGCACAGCCGGCTGTGCAGCATACAGCGCCGGTGACGGAAAGCCCCGCTCCTGCGCCGATGCCACAAAAGCCCGCAGCAGCGCCGCTCCCGGCAGAGAATATGCCGTTCGGCCTTCCGCCGGAGGTCAAAGCCCCTGCGCCCGCCGTGCAGGCAGCGTCCTCTGCCTTTGCGGAGAGCAGCCCGCCGAAGGTCGCCGTTTCGGCAGGAGAATTCCCGATGATCGACGCATCTGATGATAGGGAGGAATTTCCTGAGGAGGAAATGCGTCCCGCTGCGCCGATCCCGCCTGTTTCCGCCGTTTCTGCGGAAGCACCCGTGCAGGAGCTGCAGACGGAGCCGTTCCCGGACGTGAAGGTCGTGGGCGAGCTCTTTGCCAATTATATCCTGGCGCAGTCCGGGGATACGTTTATCATCATCGACAAGCATGCCGCCCATGAGCGCGTCATTTTCGAGCGGCTGCGGAAGGAAAACTG
>CAMNDR010000110.1 GCA_946535685.1 uncultured Clostridia bacterium
CCTGCAGCTCCTTGACGGAATGCTGCGTCGGCTTGGATTTGTGCTCACCCGATGCCCTGAGATAGGGCACGAGTGTCACATGGATATAAAGCGTATTCTCCCGCCCGACCTCAAGCCGCATCTGCCGGATGGCTTCGAGAAAGGGCTGGCTTTCGATATCGCCGGTCGTGCCGCCGATCTCCGTGATGACCACATCCGCCTTGCCGGTCTCGCCGACGCTGTAGATGAAGTGCTTGATCTCATCTGTGATGTGCGGGATGATCTGCACGGTCTTGCCAAGATAATCGCCCTGCCGTTCCTTCTGCAGGACATTGGCATAGACCTTGCCGGTGGTGAGGTTCGAGAACCGGTTGAGATCCTCGTCGATAAAGCGCTCATAATGCCCGAGATCAAGGTCGGTCTCTGCGCCGTCCTCCGTGACATAGACCTCACCGTGCTGGTAGGGGCTCATCGTGCCGGGATCGACATTGATATAGGGATCGAGCTTCTGTGCTGCGACCTTGAGGCCCCGTGCCTTGAGCAGCCGCCCGAGAGACGCCGCTGTGATACCCTTGCCGAGTCCGGATACCACGCCGCCTGTGACGAAAATATACTTGACTGCCATGCTATCACTCCTTAAAAAAAGAGACGTTCACCAAACGACACGATGCCGTGCCGTCTGATGAACGTCCTTGTTCTGCTTCACATTATAACACATTAGAGGATGCTTGTCAAGGGAGATTCCTGGCTTCTGTCAGCAATGGCTTACGCTTTGTACAGTTTCGACAAATCGGCAGGACGAACTTGTAATATTTTTCACTTGACAAGTCATCAAAAAAGTGCTATACTGGATATAGAAACAGCAAGGGTGCTGAAAGGATATTCCTTTCGGCACCTTTCTTGTTTTTCCGGGTACGGTACCGCCCGGATCACTGACGAAAGGATGAGAAACATGGATGTAAAGGATATCATGACAAATGTGGATTCCGAGATCTTCGGCATCTGGTACCTGATCGGTGCAGCACTTGTTTTCTTTATGCAGGCGGGATTTGCGATGGTGGAGACAGGCTTTACAAGAGCCAAGAACGCCGGCAATATCATTATGAAAAATCTGATGGATTTCTGCATCGGTACTGCCGTTTTCATGCTCCTCGGCTTTGGGCTGCTGCTCGGTGAGGATGCGCTCGGCGGTTTTATCGGACTTCCTACTATGGGCATTTTTACAGACTATCAGAATTTTGACTGGTCGAATTTCGTCTTCAATATGGTGTTCTGCGCCACGACCGCAACGATCGTTTCCGGTGCGATGGCAGAGCGGACGAAGTTCCTTTCCTACTGCATTTATTCCGGTGTGATCTCGGCGGTGATCTATCCGATCGAAGCGCACTGGATCTGGGGCGGCGGATGGCTCTCCGCATTAGGCTTCCATGACTTTGCAGGCTCCTGCGCGATCCATATGGTCGGCGGCATTGCAGCGCTCATCGGTGCGGCGATGGAGGGTGCCAGAATCGGAAAATTCAAGCGTGACAAGGACGGCAAGGTCATCAAGGTACGTGCCATTCAGGGTCATAATCTTACCATTGGCGCACTCGGCTGCTTCATCCTCTGGTTCGGCTGGTACGGCTTCAACGGTGCAGCAGCGACCTCCGGCGGACAGCTTGCATCCATCTTCGTGGCAACGACCATTGCACCGGCAATTGCGACATTTGTCTGCATGATCTTTACCTGGCTGAAGTATGGTAAGCCTGATGTTTCGATGTGTCTCAACGCCTCTCTTGCAGGTCTGGTCGGCGTGACCGCCGGCTGCGATGTGGTGGATGCGGCAGGTGCGGCATGCATCGGCGTGGTCTCCGGTCTGCTGGTGGTGTTCGGCGTGTGGCTCTGTGACCATGTACTCCATGTCGATGACCCGGTCGGTGCGGTGGCAGTGCATATGTGCAACGGTATCTGGGGCACATTTGCAGTGGGCCTGTTTGCAACGACATCTGTTCCCGGCAATGATTCGCTCAGCGGCCTGTTCTATGGCGGCGGTCTGCATCTGCTCGGTCTGCAGTGCCTTGCCATTGTGACGGTCGGTGCCTGGACAGCAGTGACGATTTCAGCGACATTTTTCATCATCAAAAAGACCATCGGTCTGCGTGCAAGTGCCGAGGAGGAGATCGTCGGCCTTGATCTGACAGAGCATAATCTTGCAAGCGCTTACGGCGACTTTGCACCGGCAGCAGACACCGTCCTCCAGCAGCAGCGCCAGGCGATCCGTCACAGCGTCGATTCGAGCGAGCTCAAGGGTGTTTACGGCACGGATGCTGAGCGCATCACAGCGCCCGCTCCGGCGGCAGTCAGGGAAGTGCCGGATATCCAGATTTCCAGGACCGGCGCCAAGCTGACCAAGCTCTCGATCGTCTGCAAGCAGGGAAAGCTGGAGGAACTCCAGGCAAGCCTTGCGGCAGTGGGCATTGACGGCATCACCGTGACGCAGGTGCTTGGCTATGGCACGCAGCTTGGCCATACGACCTACTACCGCGGCGTCAAGCAGGAAATGCCGAGTCTGCATCCGAAGGTCAAGGTCGAGGCAGTTGTGACGAAAGTCCCTGTCGAGACAGCACTTGATGCAGCAAGGAAAGCGCTGTATACCGGCAATATCGGCGACGGCAAGATCTTCATCTACGATGTGGAGGATGTTGTCAAGGTGCGTACCGGTGAGCGCGGCTATGATGCCCTGCAGGATTCGCCTGCGACCTGAATCTGACAGTTCCTACCCCTACATAATCAGAGAAACCGTCCGTTTCCGGGCGGCTTCTCTGTTTTACGGATGCAGGCGCATGGCGCAGATGTCCCGGACGGCAAGAGACGAGCGGTCAGTGAAATGCAGCAGGCCTTCTGCTGTATCGAAAAACCGCAGATTGCCGCTGTACATCCGGTATGCGCCGCCGTCTTTCTGTGCATCCGGCTGAAAATAGATCACATCCACAGCAGGCCGCTCCGCTTCATGCTCCGCAAGATAGACAAGCGCCTGGTTCAGGGCTGCCTGCTCATCCTCTGTCAGCTCATGGCGGCTGCTGGTCAGACGTGCTGTCTCCTCGATCTCCTCATCGAATCCGGTCAGTGCTGCAAACGGTGCAAATTGCGCAGCACGGCTGTGCATTGTCATCTGCGGATGATGCCGCAGAATGTAGTGCTGGCAGAACAGAATATCTTCATAGGCTTCCATGCGATCCCCTCCGTACTTGTTGTATATGAAAATGGCTTTCATATATATTATACATCAAACGCACCGGAATGTCAAGAGCATATTTTTGAATACGGATGCAGTTCGATTGCATATCATAGAAGAAGAAACAGGCCGGATACGCAAGGCATCCGGCCTCAGGAAAGCGCTGCATCAGCATTTCATCAGTGCTTTCTGGAAATGATTGGATTATGGCATGTCTGTTCCCGTGCGGCCTGCACCGTCTGCAGCAAGCACATACTTCTGCAGTGCGATGATGTCTCCGACACCAGTTTCGCCGTCTCCATCGCAGTCTGCCCAGGCGATCTGTGTGCCGGCAAGCACCGTGCGGCGCATCAGACCGAGGTCAAATACATCAATGATCCCGTTTTCGTCCATATCCCCGAAGATATGTGCTTCTGAAGGCTCCACCGGATCCTCGGCTGCCGTATAATAATACTCCGGCTCTGCCACTTCCTTGAAATTCACCCGGAAGAAGTCCATGCCGCCCTGCATGCCTTCGCCGATCGTATAAGTGGCATCCTCCGTAACTGCGTCGATCGGATCCACCGTCATCGCACCGGTGAATTCCTTCGCACCGCTGCCGTTGTTGACCACGAGCTTTGCCGTATCGCCGGTCAGGACGGCGCTGATCGTCACCCACTGACCGTTGGTATAGCAATCGGATGCAGTGACCGACTGCTCACCGCTGCCGTCATTGGCGGAAAGTACGAGCGTGCCGTTGTCTGCCGTCAGCTCCAGATAATGCTCTGCATCACCGAAGCGGAAGACCGAGCCGTCGCCCTGCAGCAGTACAGCCGTCTGATACTCGGCATCATGCAGCATCGCATAGCTGCTGTCTGCCAGGAGATACTGTCCGTCCGTGAAGCTCAGCACACCCTTGCCGGTGGTGCGCTCCTCTGCCCATGCAGGAGCACCTACGGCGGCACCATAGGTCGAGGTGTAGGTATCACCTGCCGCAAAAGTGCTGTTCTCTGCGAATTCCAGTCCTGCGAGCTGTCCGTCTGTATAGGGGCGGCTTGCCGCATAGCTGTCTGCACTCGTCCAGCCATAGAGCGTGCCGAAGGTGGAAACACGTTCGGAATCAATATAATAATCACCGTCAAGGATCGCCTGGCCGGAGGCAGAGCCTGTGCCCCAGCAGAAAGCGGTACCCTTGATCGTGGCATTGCCGGAAGCCTTGAAGCTGCCGGTCAGCATGGCACCTTCCAGCACTCTTGCATTTCCCGAAACGCCGGCATTTTTATTCAGATAGGCACTGTCGCCGACAACAGCGCTTTCGCTCACGGCCGCATTGCCGGACACGATCGCATGACCGGTCACGACAGCATCCCCGGAGACCTTTGCACGGCCGGAGACCGTAGCGTGGCCGTCGATCCGGGCATTGCCGGACACGGTCGCATTCCCGAGCACCCGTGCATTCTTCCCGACATAGACGGTCGGATCCACATGCGCAGATGCTGCCACAAATCCGCCGCCGTTGCTGTGGAAGCTGCCCTGGGCTGCGGCAGTGCTGCTCTCCTGCTGCTGCATCTCAGCCCCGCTGATCTGCACGGCATAGGGATAGCGGGTCTTGCTCAGGAACGGGTAGTTCTCCTCGCCGAATTCCGTATTGGCAGCATAGGCCCACGGTGTACCGATCTTCTGCCAGGTATCCGGATCAGGCGTTGCCGTCACCGTCAGATAGGCTGCGGCATCTGTATTGGCATCGAACGCCATTGTCATGCTCTCGCCAGCCTTGAACAGGTCGGAATACCGGGTGGAGCCGTCACGCTGTTCCACGGCACTGCAGGCACGCACGTCCGCGC
>CAMNDR010000111.1 GCA_946535685.1 uncultured Clostridia bacterium
GTACCGCCGGCACAGGAGCCGTTCATGCGCTGCTCCACGCCGCCGGTCAGGAAGATGATCTTGGCATCCTCGCCGCCGAGCTCGATCACAGCATCCGCCTGCGGGTAACGTGCCTTGACAGCCAGGAATGCCGCATGCACCTCCTGCACGAAGGGGATCTTGGCTGCATTGGCAAGTCCGAGACCTGCGGAACCCGCCATAGCGGAGCGGAATGCGGCATCCGGGAATTTCTCTGCGATGATGCGGAGCTGCTCCGCTACTGTTTCCTTGACCTTTGAATAATGCCGCTGGTAGGCGGAATGCAGAATGCTGCCGTCACTTTCACAGACCACTGTTTTGACTGTGGTCGAGCCAACGTCAATTCCCAAAGCGTATGTCTTCATGTACATCCTCCAACTACTCTGCTAAAAGGCAAACTGCCCCCAGATAATCTCGTCCAAAAACGGGACATTCCGCCCGTATATAAAGTAGGTATCCCTCATACAGGGTTTTGTTACAGCAAAAATCCATGCATTTGGGCATTTCCCTGAAATTGACCAAAAATCAGGGAAACACTGATGAAATCGCTGATGCAGTGCTTCCTTAGAACAGACGGTCTTCGTGTACGAGAAGCCCGTTTTCGAGGAACATTCTCGGCACACGTTTGGAAATGCCGCAGACGATCTCATAGCCGATGGTGTCGCAGAGGCCTGCCACATCATCTGCCGTGATGCATTCGCCGCCGTCCTTGCCGATGAGCGTCACAACAGAGCCGATCGCTGCCTCGGGGGCTTCGGTGACATCGACCATCATCTGGTCCATGCAGACCCGGCCGGCGATCGGGCAGCGCACGCCGCCGATAAGCACCTCGCCCTTGTTGGAAAGCGCTCTGCTGTAGCCGTCTGCATAACCGATGGTCACGGTGGCGATGCGTCTGGTCTCACCGGCGCAGTAGGTACGTCCGTAGCTGATGCAGTCGCCCGCTTCCACGGTCTTGATGTGGCTGATGCGGGAACGGAAGCTCAGTACCGGCTCCAGTGCGATCGGGACTTCCAGCGCTGCATTGGGCTTGAGACCGTACATGATGATGCCGGCTCTTGCGAGGGTGCTGGCGGGATTGTTCCGGTAGAGGATCGCCGCACTGTTCATACAGTGGACATGCTTGAGGACAGCGCCCTTGGAGCGCAGCTTCTTGGCGACGTGGAAGAGCATCTCCTCCTGCCGGTCGGTATAGGTAACGTGATCCGGATCATCCTCGTCTGCCACGGCGAAGTGCGTGAACAGGCCTTCGATCTGCAGACCGGGCTGCGACATGATCGTCTCCAGCTCCCAGTAGCAGGCGGCCAGCTCGTTTGTCTGCACGCCGATGCGCCCCATGCCGGTATCGAGTGCGATATGGCACCGTACCGGACAGCCCGGCTGTGCAAAGGCAGAAAGCGCCCTTGCGTATTTTACAGAAACGATGGTCTGGATGATGCAGTTTTCTGCAAGCATCGGCGCGCATTCCGGTGCGGTATAGCCCAGGATCAGGATCTCGCCGTCCGGACACCATTTTCTGACACGCACAGCTTCTTCAAAGCTCGAAACGGCATAAAACCGGATGCCGAGCTCATAAAGCCTGCGGCAGATGATCTCCTCGCCGTGGCCATAGGCATCCGCCTTGACAACGGCGCAATATTCTGTGGAATCTGAAAGCTGCAGACGGATGGCCTCCACGTTGTGAGTCAGTGCATCCAATGAAATTTCCGCCCATGCTCTCTGACGGTACTGCATGTTCTCTCCCTCTTTCTCCGATTGTTCTACGCCGTGCAGAAACATGCCGGCGATTCTATGAAATAAGCAGCTCAGGCTTGGCTGCAGATCTCATCTGCAGCCGGGGCAGCGCCCCGCCTTCCTCACCTTTGGTAAAATATGTCGCATAGATGTGCTGCAGATCTCATCTGCAGCCGGGGCTCCGGGGCAGCGCCCCGCTTTTCTCACCTTTGGTAAAATATGTCGATTCGGTATCAAAAAATGCAACGAAAATGTAATATTTTTAAAAAAATCCCGCTTTCCCCTTGTGATTTGCCCGGAGATGTGCTATAATAATATCACTTGTGGGCGATCCGCCTGAACGGATCCGCCGCCAATCCCATTGGCAGGGAGGTGCAGAATCTTGCCAGAAACGCAGCTTCCGCTGCTCTCTCCGGACGAATTCGCCGTCTGGGAGCGGTCCCTTTGCTTTACCGGACACCGCCCGGATAAGCTGCCGCAGGGTGCGGCGCTCGATGCACTGCTCGCAGCGCTGAATTACCATATCCAACGCATCGTGAATACAGCCGGCTTTGACCGGTTTTATACCGGGCTTGCAGACGGGATCGACTATTACGCCGCCCGGCAGCTTTTCCGGATGCGGGATGCAGGCAGTCCGCTGCATATCGTCGGCGTGCAGCCCTGTGAGGACTACCGTGAGGTCTACCGGTTTTTCCGGTATGATATGCGGCACTTTGATGAGATGCTCCGTCAGTGTGACGAGATCATCGTCCTGCCCGGCCGGCGCTTCGACAAGGGCATTTTCCTGGAGCGCAACCGCTACATGGTGCAGCACAGCGCCGCCATCATGGCAGTATGCGATGCGGAGAGCCGTTCCGGATCCCGTCAGGCGCTCAGCTACGCAAAGCAGCTCGGGCTTGCCTACTGCAGCATCCCGGCCGCCGTTCCCGGGCCGCCGTTCCCTGCGCCGCAGGACTGGCCGGCGGAACGCTACGGGATCTGACCGTCAGAGCATCACTCTTATTATTATAACACTTATTTCAAAAAAAAGCAAGTAGGGACACCAAACTTTCCTGCAAAATCATTTTTTTCGTCATTTGGCACTAAGGAGGAACCACCATGGCAAAGAAAAAGAAGAAAACAGGGCATGTCGCCATACCTTTTCTGATCGCGCTGCTGCTCGGAATCGTGGGCATCGGCGGCGTGGCTATGTTTGTCTTTCAGAAGATCAACGCCGACAACGGCCCCGAGATCAAGGAAATGACTTCGAGCATCACCAAACCGACGGCGCAGGACAATATGTCGCTGCTGTTTGTGCTCGATGAGAAGGAAAACGAAACACTCCCGCTGTCCTTTGTGATCGTGCGGGTGCTGCCGGCAGAGAAGAAGATGGTCTTCCTCAGCTTCCCGGAGAACATGCTCGCCGTCGTGGATGGGCGCAATGATACCCTTGCCAATTTCTACCGCAACAGCGGCATCAAGGCGGCAAAGGCGGCGATCGAGGATCAGGCCGGGATCGCGGCTGACCGGTACATGGTGCTGGATTCGGCGGCATTCCAGAAGATCTGCAGTATCTTCGGCGGTGTGTACTACGCTGTTCCCACCGGCACTGTCGGCTTTGTGGAAAGCAAGGAGCCGCAGTATCTCGGCCCGCCCCAGGTCGAGAAGCTCATCACTTATCCGTATTTTGAAAACGGCGAGATCCAGCGGACTGCCATCACCGCCGATGTCCTTGCGGAGATGATCAACCTGACCGACAAGGAGCGCATTGTGGCATCTATGGACTCCAATTTCCGCACGCTCGTCAACATGATGGAAACGGACGTGACCTCTGTGGACTACAGCAATGAGGAAAAGGCCCTCAAGTATATGTACAAGTACGGCAACACCATTGCTTCGTTCCGCATCGTGACCGGCCAGATGGGCGAGAACCAGGACGTTTTCATGATCAGCGACAATTTCCAGCGCTCAGTCTCCGACATCTTTGACGGGCAGTCCAGACCTGCATCGACGGAAGCAGCACCTGCCAATGCTGCGCCGGCTGAGGCACCGGAGGAGTCTGCTGCGGAGGATTCCCCTGCAGAGGACGAGGCATCTGAGGAATAAGCATGTATACCGGGATCTTTGACACCCATGCGCATTATGCGGACAGCAGCTTTGATGCTGACCGGGATGCGCTGCTCAGCGCACTGCCGTCCGAGGGTGTGGACTGCGTGATGCTCGCCGGCTGCAGCACTGCGGATTCCCGTGCCTGCATTGCACTGGCAGAGCAGTATCCGCATGTCTGGTGCGCAGCCGGCATCCATCCGGAGCAGGTCGATGGCCTGCAGCCGGACTGGTGTGAACAGATCCGGACGATGGCGGCGCATGAAAAAGTCCTTGCCATCGGCGAGATCGGGCTGGACTATCACTATGAAGGCTATGACCGTGACCTCGAACATACCGTGCTGGAGCAGCAGCTTCTTCTGGCTAGGGAGCTGGATCTGCCGGTGATCCTGCACATCCGGGATGCGATGGGCGATGCGCTGGAGATCCTGCGCCGCATGCGGCCGAAGGGCGTTGTCCACTGCTTTTCCGGCTCTGCGGAGACGGCAAGGGAGCTGACAGCACTCGGGCTGTACATCGGCATCGGCGGTGTCCTGACGTACAGGAATGCCCGGAAGGTCGTGCAGGCGGTGGAGGTCATCCCGGAGGACAGACTGGTCTTTGAGACGGACTGTCCCTATCTGGCGCCGGTTCCGTACCGGGGACAGCGCTGTGACAGCCGGATGATCGCAGCGGTCGCAGAGCGTGCCGCAGAGATCCGGCATACCGATCCGCAGCGCCTGATCCGCATTGCCGCCGAAAACGGCAGGCGGCTTTTTGGTATCTGATAAGCGATGCAGGGAGGACGGTGGTGATCGCATTTGCCCTCATCACGCTCATTGCACTGGGACTGTCCTTCATTCCCTTTCTGCTCACCCGTTCTGTTCTTGAGGAGGGACTGGAGCAGATCCATCCCGAAGGCTGCACGGAAACGATCTATGCGGTCGTCGTCCGGAACGACACTCGGGAGGTACACGATGAGGACGGCGATTATACGGAATATACGCCTGTTTACAAATACAAGTACAACGGCGAAAGCTATGAGGTCAGGAGCATTTATCCGGTATCAGCCCGGCACGGAAGTTGAGCTGCGGATCGACCCCGGGGATCCTTTGCATATCTATGATCCCGGCACCCGGAAAATGGTCAGCCAGGGCTATATGCTGACGCTGATCTTTCCGGCGGCAGTGCTACTCGGA
>CAMNDR010000112.1 GCA_946535685.1 uncultured Clostridia bacterium
GGCACTTGCTCCGCGCCTCCATGAGGCTGTCAGCCGTGCCGATGCCGAACTTCTTTGCAGGGATCGACTTGGCGAGGATGATGCCGTGACGATCCCGGCGCTCGAAGCGTGTACCGGCGTCAAGGGCAGATGCGAGATCATCCCGACAGGGCGTGATTTCTCGGTCATCTGCGATTATGCGCATACGCCCGATGCCATCGAGAACATCCTCAGCAGCGTCAAGCAGATCACGGAAGGCAGGCTGATTTGCCTGTTCGGATGCGGCGGCGACCGTGACAAGACCAAGCGGCCGCTCATGGCGCAGGCTGCAGCGAAGTACGCCGACCGCCTGATCGTGACCTCTGACAATCCCCGCACGGAGGATCCCGAGGCTATTATAACCGATATTTTAGCAGGTCTTGCAGGCACAGAAACACCCTATGAGACCGTTCCTGACCGCCGCGCGGCGATCGCTCATGCGCTGAAAACAGCACAGCCGGGCGATGTGATCGTCCTCGCTGGCAAGGGACATGAGGATTACCAGATCCTTGGAACCACACATATTCATTTCGACGAGCGTGAAGTCGTCGCAGAGGAGCTTGCAAAGCTCGCATAACAGCCGAAAAGAGGAGAACATCATGGAACCCATTTCACTCGAAGCCATTGCGGAGCGCCTGGGCACAGCCTGCCCGTGCTCTGCTGTCATCACCGAGATCAGCACCGACACCCGCATGCTCCCGCCGGGATGCCTGTTTATCGCCCTGCGCGGGGATAAATTTGACGGCCATGCCTTTGTGAGCAATGCGCTCGAGGGCGGTGCTGTTGCTGCCGTGACCGAGATGCAGCTTGCTGCGCATCCCTGCGTCGTGGTGGCGGATACCGGACAGGCTTTGCTCGATATTGCGTCACTTTATCGGGAACAGTTCGACATCCCGGTCGTCGGCATCACCGGCAGCGTCGGCAAGACGACCACCAAGGAGCTGACTGCCTGTGTACTGTCCCAGCATTTCCGGACGCTCAAGACACAGGAGAACCTCAACAATGTCATCGGCTGCCCCAAGACGCTCCTCGGCCTGACGAAGGAGCACGGTGCCGCTGTCATTGAGATGGGCATGAACCATTTCGGCGAAATTTCCCGCATGAGCCGCTGCACCAAGCCGACCATTGCGGTCATCACGAACATCGGCTTTTCCCACATCGAGAACCTCGGTTCGCAGGAGGGCATCCTGCAGGCAAAGCTCGAAATGCTCGAGGGCATGGCCGAGGATGCACCGCTTGTGACCTCTGCGGATGACAAGCTGCTTGCGCCGCTGAAGGAGCAGCTCACCCGTCCGGTCTATACGTTCTCGACCGAGGGCAACCCGGCGGATGTACGGGCGGAGGATATCAAGTGCGAGAACGGCGTGACAACGTTTACCATCTGCCACGGTGAGCAGCGCATGCTGGCTGTCCTGCCGGCGATCGGTGAGCACAATGTCAAGAATGCGCTGGCGGCCTATCTGGTCGGCATCCTGACGGGCATGGAGGTTCAGGAGATCCTCTGCGGCCTTGCGGAATACCGTCCCACCGGGAACCGCCAGAATATCAGCGAAAAGGACGGTCAGACCGTCATTGCCGACTGCTATAATGCGAGCCCCGCCTCGATGGAAGCTGCCATCGGCGTGCTGGCCAATTATCCGGCCGAGGGGCGGCGGGTTGCCGTGCTCGGCGATATGCTCGAACTTGGTGATATGAGCGAAACGCTCCACGGCCAGGTCGGCGACATCGTGCGCCGTTCGGGCATCGACATGGCCTATTGCTATGGCCCTGCGGCACGGCATATCGCCGCAAGAGCAGGGGACAGGGTGACCACCTTCTGCACGGAGGATCCGGCGCTCCTGACAGCCCGCCTGCAGGAAGATCTGAAGCCCGGCGATGTGGTGCTGTTCAAGGGAAGCCACGGCATGCATCTTGAGCAGATCATCGACGCTGTATACGTCGCCGAATGATCCCGGTCTGGCTGCAGATGGTCACGGCGCTCAGCGCTGCGGCCGCCGCAGGAACGATGGGCGCAGCGCTTGTGCCGTTTCTGCAGAGCAGGGGAATTTGCGACCTTGAAAAGCAGAAGGGATCCGAGGATGCTGCCGAACAGGAGGTGCGCCGGCCGACGATGGGCGGGCTGCTCCTGTGCTTCGGGATCCTGTTCGGAATGGTGCTCGGCATCACGCTGCTGCGGGAATTCGGCAGCATTGACCGCACCTCTGCGGAATATCGCACACAAACGCAGTTTCTGCGCACGCTGCTGCTGCACGGCGTCATGCTTGCAGCAGGCGGTTTTGCGGCGGATCTTGCGAGAGTCCGGGGCAGAATGCGCTTCCGGGTGAATGTGCTGCTTCCGCTTGGCGCAGTGGCATTGCTGACGGCAGGCCTGCTGCTGCTGCAGGAGGGGCTGACCGTGAAGATCCTGCTTCCGGCGGCTGTGACGGCGGTCTGCTGGCAGGTGATCCAGACTGCCGAGAAGGGCACGGACGGCGTGAGCATCACGCTCGGGTCGGTGCAGCTTCTCATGCTGACGGTGGTCTTGCTGAAAGAGAAGGCGGCCATGCCGGCGCTGTATACCCTTGCGGGTGCAGGGGCGTGTATGGGCTGCATGGTCTGGGGGCTGCACCCGGCGAAATGCCGGCTCGGCAGCACAGGCAGCTATCTGCTCGGCGGCATGCTTCCGCTGCTCTGCGCTGCGCAGGGACGCTGGAAGCTGCTGGCGCTGATGATGGCGGTCTACGTGCTCAATGCACTGCCGCTCCTGAAAAAAGGCGAGCGGCTGACGCTGCTGGAACGAATGGAACAGAACGGCATGGCTGCGTGGAAGCGCATCACGATCCTGACGTGCTTTGCAGCATTCTGCAGCGTTCTTGCTGTGGCAGCGGGCTTATGAGATTGGAGGCAGAGAATGAAACGAACCAAAGGCGAAAAGCCGGAGAAGCCAGAAAAAGAAAAGGTCCGTATCGGCAACATTGACCTGACCTTCGTGCTGGTGCTGCTGATTCTGCTTGGCCTGGGCATCGTCATGATGTTCTCGGCGAGCTATGCGATCGCCATCAACGAGGAAAAGGATGGCTATTATTATGCGCTGCGTCAGATCATCTTCGCCGCTGTCGGGCTGATCGCCATGTTTGCCATCAGTATGATCGACTACCACATCCTTGCGAAAAAAGGTGTGGCTTTTGCTGCCTATATCGGCAGCGTGATCCTGCTGATCCTCGTGCCGATCATCGGTACCGACCAGGGAACCGGCATCACGAGATGGATCCGGCTGCCGGGCGGCCTGACGTTCCAGCCCTCGGAGCTGGCAAAATTTGCGATCGTGATCCTGTTTGCGTATCTGATCGACCTGAATTTCGACAAGATGAAGAAATTTACCACCGGAACGCTTCCCTATGTGATCCTGGTCGGCATCATCGTGGCGCTGCTCATGCTGCAGCCGCATCTGTCCTGCAGCCTGCTGATCCTTTCCATTGCCGTGACGCTGGTCTTTGTCGGCGGTGCGAGATGGTGGCATATTCTGCTCGTCATCCTGGTGGGCGCCCTGCTGATGACAGCGCTGGTGCTCTTCCTCATCAAATACAAGGGCATCGGCTATTTTACGGTGCGCTTTGAATCCTGGCTGCATCCTTTTGACAGCCCGGATCCCGACAAGACCTGGCAGACCCGCCAGTCGCTCATCGCCATCGGATCGGGCGGCCTGTTCGGACTTGGCTTCGGCGAATCCCGCCAGAAGTACCTGTACCTGCCGGAGTCGGAGAATGACTTCGTATTCTCGATCGTTTGCGAGGAGCTCGGCATGCTCGGTGCAGTGACAGTGATCCTGCTGTTCGGCGCACTCGTGGCACAGGGCTTCCACATCGCCACCCACTGCAAGGATCGCTTTGGCATGCTCATCGCCATCGGATTCACCTTGCAGATCGGCCTGCAGGCCTTCCTGAATATCGCCGTTGTGGCGAATCTGGTGCCGAATACCGGTATCAGCCTGCCGTTCTTCTCCTACGGCGGCACGGCGCTGATGATGCAGCTTGCGCAGATGGGCATCGTGCTGAATGTGTCACGCTCCCGGCAGCCTGTGACGGTGCGCCGTCCGCTCAGCCCGCCGGAGGAGCCGCACGAGGCCTATTATCAGCAGGATGCGTGAATTCCACAGAAGGGGTACCTGAATCATGAAAGTATTACTCGCAGGAGGCGGAACGGGCGGGCATATCAATCCCGCTCTCGCCATCGCAGATATCATCAAGAAGCATATGCCGGATACAGAGGTCCTCTTTGCCGGCACACCCAACCATATGGAAGCGACGCTTGTTCCGAAGGCCGGCTATGAGCTGGCGCAGATCAAGGTCGAGGGCTTCCAGCGCCGTCTGACCCTGGAAAACATCGGGCGAAATGTCAAGGCGGTACACTATCTGGCACATTCCGGCCGCCGTTCAAAGCAGATCATCCGGGATTTTCAGCCGGATATCGCCATCGGCACCGGCGGCTATGTCGCAGGTCCCGTCATCCGGATGGCTGCAAAGCTCGGCATCCCGACGGCGATCCACGAGCAGAATGCCTATCCCGGTGTGACCAACAAGCTCCTGGCCAAGGAAGTGACCCATGTCATGCTCACGGTCGAGGAGGCGCTGAAGTATTTCCCGGAGGGGATTTCCTACACCGTCACCGGCCTTCCGGTGCGTGCGGAGCTTTTCCGCAAGACAAGGGCGCAGGCAAGAGCAGAGCTCGGCTTTGACGATGCCTTCACGATCCTGTCCTTCGGCGGCAGTCTCGGTGCCGGTGCCATCAACAGTACAATGGCAGAGGTGCTGCGCTGGCATACGTCCAAGGGGCTGCCGATCAACCATATCCACGGCTACGGCGGCATGGGACGGGATACATTCCCGCAGAAGATGGCGGAATACGGCATCCCGATGAAGTCGGGGCGCATCCGCATCACGGAATATATCAACGACATGGACACCTGCATGGCGGCAGCCGATCTCGTGGTCTGCCGTTCGGGCGCCAATGCCCTTG
>CAMNDR010000113.1 GCA_946535685.1 uncultured Clostridia bacterium
TGCATTGCTTTTCCTGCCGCCTGAAGGCGGCAAATACGGACTTTATCGACAAGCTAAGGCAGATACCCTTCCGGGTATCTGCCTTTTGCATCAATGCATGAAGATCAGTGCCAGAACAACGTAGATCCCGACATTCAGGAAATAATACAGGATCGCACAGCCAATGACATTCAGAATGCTTGCGCCGCCCTCGGAGTTCAGCAGCGCCGAGCGCACGCTCTGGGTCGGTGCCGCCTTGCGGATCTTGCCGACACCGCCCATGACATGGCGGTAATACATGTAGTTGGCCGTCAGACAGAACACCAGCCGGATGCCGAGGCTGAACAGAAACAGCGGAACACCGAGCGTTTCGAGCAGTCCTTCCTGCGCCTGCAGAAACGCCGTGAGCCCGTCGAACATGTGTACCGCCTCTGTATTGCCGTAGAGCTGCTGGAGCATGTCCGTGTATTCCTTGGAGGTGAGCGTGGTCAGCATGTTGAGCATGGAATACGGCATCCCGCATGCAATGTTGATGAGGGCGCTGATGATCGCCATCGGCCACATTTTCCGATAGGCAAAGTAGAGATACGGGAACAGGATGCACGTCAGATTGAGCGAGATCTTGCGGCCGGTATCCCGGAAACGGCGGAACAGCGGGATATAGTAAAGCGTATTGCGCCCCACATAGCTTGCCACATCGCCCAGGCGCTCCTCCTCGATCATCTCGTCAGGGCTTGCACCGCAGCAGGGATCGGAGGCATCGAAGTAGACATTGCGTCCGCCCGGCAGCGGGATCCGGACAGCACCGGGGCCGGGCATCGGCTCCTCCATGAGCGAAGCACCGCAGTTTGCACAGCTCTGCGCATCCGGCTTATTGATATGACCGCAGCTCGGGCAGGGCTTCCCGCCGAGCTTCATGCGCACCTCGTCCTGCTGTGCCTGCCAGCTTCCGCCGACGGCATGCAGCGAGGTATTGATGCAGTGCCCCGCCGACTGATAGCAGGAGCGGTGATACGGCGTGCCGCAGTCCGGGCATACAACGATATCGTCGTCGTCCTTAAACGTATTCTGGCAGATGATGCATTTACTGCCGGTGTATTTTCCCATAAAATCCTCCTCTTCTGCCCTGAGAACAGCAGAAATCCGGTTTAACGATACTTTCACATATACCATTATACCATATTTTTCGGATTTTGCAAGAGCATCGCGAGAATTTTTAACGAATCGTCACATTCTCGTCATGGATGGGCGAGTGTTTCTGACCGTTCACCGGTGTATTTCTACCGAATCCCGATTTTTGATGACAAAGCAGGCGGACTGGTGTATAATAGAATCATAGGAGGTGAGAAAACATGATCTTCAGACTGTATATCGACAAAAGCTGCCGGGAGGAGGTGGTTGCGAATGTACATGAGCGGACGCCCCTGATTGATGAGATCGAACGGCTGGTGCTCCAGGACAGTGCAGCCGATCAGATGGCCGGATACCGGGATGATGAGATCATCATGCTGGAGATCAGCGACATCGAATGCTTTCTGACCGAAAGCGACAGGACCTATGCCGTTGATGCAAAAGGGGAGAAATATCTGGTGAGAAAGCGGCTGTGTGAACTTGAGAACACTTTGCCGGCGGGCTTTGAACGGATCAGTAAATCCGCCATTGCCAACTGGAAACGGATTGCCCGGTTCAGAGTGCAGCTTTCCGGCGCCGTGGATGCCGTATTTAAAAGCGGCTATGTAGAATGTATTTCAAGAAGGTGCTTTGCAGACCTGAAAAGGAGGTATGGACTATGAAAAACCATGTTAAGAACTTTTTCGTGAGAGGTGCCATGTTTGCCTGGGGAGGCCCCGTAATTACTGCAATTGTGTGGGCCGTGCTGAAGGCGGCAGGCGTGATGAGTGTGCTTTCCGTTGAGGAGGTTGTACTGGGGATCATTTCCACAACGGTCATGGCCTTTATTGCAGCCGGAATTTCGGTCATCTATCAGATCGATCATCTGCCGAAGGCCTTTGCCGGATTGATTCAGATGTCGGTACTGTATATCGACTATCTCGGCTTTTATCTTCTGAACGGCTGGATCCCGCTGAAGCGGATTCCTGCCTTTACACTGATCTTTGCTGCCGCATTTGCAGTGATCTGGCTGCTCATCTACATCCCCATCCGGATGCGGGTCAACAAGATGAATCAGATGTTGAACAACAAGTGACGCAAACGCCGCCAGCGGGGCGTTTGTCATAAACCGAACCCTTCCCGCATAGAGATGAAGCAAGACACAATACTGACCGGGAGGTAATCGCTATGCAGGAAGGATTATCCGAGCTTGCCAAGAAATACCGTGACGAAATGCTTGCCCTTTATGGCAGCCGTCCCGCCGCACCTATGCCGGAGCCAGCCGCCGCACCGGAGCCGTCACCTGAACCCGCACCGGAGCCGTCACCTGAACCCGCACCGGAGCCCGCCCCTGCGCCAATGCCGGAGCCAGCCGCCGAAACCGGGCCGGTTGATTATCCGGAGCCTGTCCTCCCCGAATACATCCGCCCGGAGCCGCCGCAGCTCCCGGAGGAATGGGCGGCGCAGGATGCCTATGAGAAAGCCAACACCGCCGAGGGACGGCTGCGGGTCGTGGCCGCAGCAGCGGACGGTGCTTTCCCGGTGCCGGGCGCAAGAGTGCTGATCTATACCCGCATCGGTGGGAAACGGCACCTCAACTATCTGCTCACAACCGATGCAAACGGCGAAACACCGACGGTCACGCTCCCGGCACCGCCAGCGGATCTCAGCCAGACGCCGGAGAATCTGACACCCTATGCCATCTGTGAGATCGAGATCTCCGCCAGGGGCTTTTTCCCAACGGAAGCCCTCGATGTCCATATTTTCGCCGGGATCACGACCCGCCAGGAATTCCAGCTCGTGCCTTTGCCGCTGAACATGACCCCGGAGGATGTGATGGAGCTCAATTCCGAGGGACGCTCTGCAGAAGAGGAGGTGGGCTGATGCTGACCGGTGAACCGTTTGTCCCGCTGAATATTACCGTGCATCTCGGTGCGCCCGATGAAGCAGCGCCCGATGTCACGCTGCCGTTTCCGGATTACATCAAGAACGTCGTCTCCAGCGAGATCTATCCGACCTGGCCGGAAGCGGCCATCCGTGCGAATGTCTACGCCGTCGTGAGCTTTGCCCTCAACCGCATCTATACCGAATGGTACCGTTCCCGCGGCTATCCCTTCGATATCACCGCCGTGACGCAGTATGACCAGAAATTCATCGAAGGCCGCCAGATCTACGACAATATCGCCGTCATCGTGGATGAGCTGTTCGATGATTATGTCCGCCGCCAGGGCAGGGTAGAGCCCTTGTTTGCAGCATTCTGCAACGGCACGACCGTGACCTGCAGCGGTCTGTCCCAGTGGGGGACGGTCGATCTGGCACAGCAGGGGCTTTTGCCGTATGAGATCCTGCAGTATTACTATGGGGAGGATATCGAGATCGTGAAAGATGTGCCTGTCCGGACAAATACCATGTCCTATCCCGGCGAGCTGCTCGGTGCAGGCTCTGCCGGTGCTGCCGTGCAGACGCTGCAGATCCAGCTCAACCGCATTTCCCGGAATTATCCCGCCATCCCGAAGATCCCGAATGCCTCCGGGCAGTATGATGCCGCCACAGAGGCAGCCGTGCGCACATTCCAGCAGGTCTTTGATCTGCCGCCGACCGGCACCGTGAACAAGGCGACCTGGTACCGCATCGCCTATATCTATACAAGCGTCAAGCGCCTTGCCGAGCTTGATTCCGAGGGCGTTTCACGGGAGGAATTCCCGCTCCAGTTCACACAGGATCTCAAGCCCGACATGCAAAGCGAGCAGGTGCGTGCGCTGCAGTACTTTCTTGCGGTCGTGGGAGCCTATTATGAATCTGTCCAGCCCATCCGCATCACCGGCATGTACGATGACCAGACCGAAACGTCCGTCCGCAGCTTTCAGCGTGTCTATGGTCTGCCGGAGACGGGCATCGTGGATGAAGCCACCTGGAATGATCTGTACCGGGCCTATGCGGGCATTGCGGCATCCATTCCGAAGGAGGATGCCGAGTGGATCCCGGCGCTCTATCCCGGCACGATCCTGCAGGAGGGGATGACGAGCGAGGATGTGCGGATCCTGCAGACCTACCTGACCTACATCCACAACACCGTGCAGGAGATCCCGGCGGTGCGGGAAACGGGCTATTTCGGCCCGCTGACAAAGGCATCCGTCACGGCCTTCCAGCGCTATGCAGGCCTGACACAGAACGGCGTTGTCGGCGCAGTGACGTGGGATGCAATTGCCGGACTCTATTCTGATCTGCGCTTTGGCTATGAAAAACGCCCCTACCAGTCCCCGGGTTATACCATCCGGTAGCGGGGCGGGTTTGGAAGATCCCAGAACAGGAGGCCATCATGTACAGTCATGAACAGGAAAAATCCCATATCTACGAGCTGCAGCAGATGCTCTACGGCATATCTCTGCGCAATCCGGCGATCCCCGGTGTGATCCCGGACGGCATCTACGGCGAGACGACCGCCGCCGCTGTGCGGGCGTTCCAGCAATACTACGGCCTTCGGGTGACGGGTGAGGCCAACGGTGCGACATGGGAGAAGATCGCCGAAGTCAGCCGCCTGCTGCAGGATATGCCGCCGGCACCGCTCGAAGCCTTTCCGCAGAAACCCGGCACGGTGCTGCAGGAGGGCGCCCACGGCTTTCCGGTGATGATCTCGCAGGCGATCCTGCTGGCGCTGTCGGAGCAGTTTGAGAACATCCCGCCGTGTACGGTAACGGGCGATCTCGATGCGGAAACTGTCCGGGCGCTGCAGCCGTTCCAGAAGCTCTGCAGCCTGCCCGTCACGGGAAAGCTCGACTGTGCCACATGGAATATGCTGGCGCAGGCGGGCGATATCCTGCGGGCATAGAAAATCCCCTCCGTGCAGGAGGGGATTCAGGCTGTCAAAAAAGCTATTTTGCAGGGTTCGGGGCGGCAGCCCCGATCGGGGGGCAG
>CAMNDR010000114.1 GCA_946535685.1 uncultured Clostridia bacterium
TCGGCATGATGACATTTGCGCCCATTTTCAGCCCCATTTCCCGTCCCAGCGGATGGATCGTGCCAAGCGCCGTGGTTGCCGGCAGCAGCACGCCCGGGAACATCAGCCGCAGGATCCCCAGCAGCCGCAATACCAGATACAGATCGCCCTTCTGCTCATCCCGGAAGGGCGTATCCTTATGCGGCAGAAACGGCCCTATGCCGATCATATCCGGCTGCAGCTCCTGCAGAAAGCGCAGATCCCGGATGAGGTGCTCTGTTGTCTGGAAGGGAGCGCCGACCATCATCCCGGCTCCGACCTGATAGCCGATCTCCTTGAGGTCATACAGGCACCGGATGCGGTTGTCAAGGCTCAGCTCTGCCGGATGCAAACGGCTGTACAGCGACGGATCCGCCGTTTCATGCCGCAGCAGATAGCGCTCGGCTCCGGCATCAAAGAACGCCTGATAGCTCTCCCGGGAACGCTCCCCGATGGAGAGCGTGATGGCGCAGTCCGGGTATGCGTTCCGGATGGCGCTCACGATCTGACAGACCCGATCATCTGTAAAATAGGCATCCTCACCGCCCTGCAGCACGAACGTCCGGTACCCGAGCGCATAGCCCTCCTCGCAGCAGGCAAGGATGTCCTCCTGCGTCAGGCGATAGCGGCTGGCATTCCGGTTGGAGCGCCGGATGCCGCAGTACAGGCAGTCGTTTCTGCAGTAATTCGTGAATTCGATCAGTCCCCGCAGATAGACGTCCGTCCCGTAATTTGCCCGCCGGACAGCATCTGCCGCCTCACGGAGCGCATCGTCATAGCGGTCGGTCTCCAGGAGTTCCCGGAATTCCGCATCGCTGAGGTTCTGTTCTTTGCATAGTTTTTCGATCAACATAGTTACCGCCTTTCAGAGGAATGCAGCCCGCCGGAGCGGGCTGCTGGGGTTCAGGATTCTGTTTTCTGTGCATAGGCTTCTGCGATCTGCAGTTCGCCCTTTGCGATACGCACCCGCAGGTCAGCGAGCGGCACGGGCTTGCTGAACAGATAGCCCTGCGCACGTTCACAGCCGATGCTCCGCAGGAACTCGAACTGCTCCTGTGTTTCCACGCCCTCCGTGAGGGAGATCATATGGAGCTGGCGTGTCAGATGCACGATATTGTCGAGGATCGGCCGGGTCTTGCTGTTCTGTTCAAAGCCGGACAGGAATTTCATGTCGATCTTCAGCACGTCAAACTGATAGTCCTTCAGGACATTCAGCGAAGAATAGCCGCTCCCGAAGTCGTCGAGCCAGACTTTATAGCCTGCTGTGCGCAGCTTGCGCATGGCCTCCTGCAGTAAGCTCTGCTGCTCGGTGAGCGCACTCTCGGTGATTTCTACATCGAGGTAGCGCTGCGGGACATCATACTGTGCTGCCTTCTCCTGCAGGAAACCGACAATGTCGCAGAGCTCGAAGTCGAGCCGTGAGAAATTCAGCGACACAGGTGCAAACGGCAGCCCTTCATCCATCGCTTTCCGGTAATCCCGGCAGACCTGCTCGATGATGCACTGGTCGAGCTTGTGGATCTGGCGGTGCTCCTCCAGGATCTCAATGAACAGCCCCGGCGGCAGCAGCCCGTGGACGGGATCCCGCCATCTTGCCAGCGCTTCAAGGCTGACGATGGTGCTGTCCGCTGTAGAGACGATCGGCTGGTAAAAGACCTCGATATGGCCCTTTTCGATCGCTTCGTCCAGATTGTTCGTGATGTACTGCTTGAGCCGCAGCCGCTCCTCAAGCTGCTTGTCGTACTGCTGATAATTCAGCTTATAATGCCGCTTGATGCTGTTGCAGGCGAATCGAGCCCGGTCACATGCCACGCTCGGGTCAAGGTCGGCATCCTCGCCGACCGGCCGGTAGGCGCCGCATTTCAGGTCAAGGTGCAGATCCTTCTGGTAGCCGTGGATCCGCTCGCCAAGCGAGGAAATGACATCGCTGCTGCCCTCATACCGTGTGAGCACGACGAAATGGTCATCCGAAAACCGGGATACGAGCGATCCGGGGAAGGAGTCCTCGATGAGCTTTGCGACATCCCGCAGCAGGATGTTGCCTGCCTGGAAGCCGTATTTTTCATTATAATACTTGAAATTCTCGATGTCAAAATACAGGAATACGATATTGTCCCGGTCAGTCGTGACATAGCCGATGAGCTTTTCTGCCTCGGAGCGGAAGAAAAACATGTTGTGGATCCCGGTCAGCTCGTCATAGATCGAGGCGTCACTCAGGCGGCGGTTGGCTTCTTCAAGGCTCTCGTCCTTGATCGCTTGGTTGAGCGTCATGTGGTAGTTGCTGACGCAGAACAGCAGCGTGGACAGCCACATCGTGAACAGATTGATCTGTGTCGCATCGGAAAGCCCAGTCGCTGCTCTGACAGCCTGCAGCTTTTCATAGGTCTCGTCCGGCGTGAGCTCGCTGAGGTTTTTCAGTACGCTGTAGGCGCCGCTGACGGGCATCAGGCCGCTGATCCTGTAGACATAGATGCCGTAGGAGACAGTCAGGATGAGGAATCCCACGACCGGCCGCCATACCAGCAGGCAGACGACAAACAGCTCCATCGTCAGGAAGGTCAGCATCTGCTCGCCCTTGGTGTAATCACCGACGGAGATGTTGATGCCGAAATAGATGCAGATGGCCGAAAATGCGTACATCATGCACCTTCCCACCCAGGGGTGCTTTGTCTTTTCCCGGAGAAAGAGCAGTGCATAGATCAGCATGATGAGACCCGCACTGAGCAGCAGAAAATAATTGATATAGTACTTTTCAAGATAATAGGTGAACGGATTCGGCAGCTCGCCCCGGAACCACATTCTGGTCATCCGGACGATCATCCAGATCTCCAGCACGATCACCACGACTGACATGACGATGCTCGACCGCATGTTGGATGCATAAATATACTGCTTGACATAGGGGGACTGCCGGTTCAGGCCTGTCAAGTTCAAGAGTTTCTGTAGCATGGTACGCCTCCCTTCTCTGCACAGCATGGCTGCATAACTTCAGTATAGCAGATATTACGATAAAAGTCAATAGTGCAGCTTCGCTTTTATGCAAAATGCATTCATCTGCGGTGTCGGATGCTTCTGGAGGGATGACATGTGAAATAGAGGATCTGGTGCTTCTCCGCATATTGCTGCAGCATGCGGGAAACCGCAGCAAACTGTTTTTCATCGAGCCAGAGCAGTGGATCATCGAGGATCAGCAGCGCAGCTTCCTCTGCACACAGTGCATCCGTCAGCGCCAGACGGCTGCAGAGCCGGAGCATGCACTGTTCGCTGCTGCTTGCAAGCTCCGGCGTGGTGCTGTGCAGTGCTCCCGGCAGCTTCTGCCGGTAGTCGTCTGTGCGTTTCCGGAGCGTATCCTGAAAGCTGCCGGAGAAGCATTCCGCCGTATGCCGGAGCCTGGAAAGCTGCGCTTCGGCGGCGGTTTTCTGTGTCTGCATCTGCTGCAGGGAAGCGGTCAGCTTTGCAAAGTCCGCAAGCTGCTCCTCCTGCTGCTGCACGGCGGCATCTTCCTGCGTGATCCGGCCGGAGAGCTGCGTCTGTGTCTCTGTGAGCGCTGCGATCGCAGCTTCCAGTGACTCCCGGCTGCAGCCTTCCGCAGAGCCCAGTGCCTGCCGCAGCGAATCACGCTGCATTGCAAGCTCTTCTGCGGATGCTGCAAGCTCCAGCGCTTTCTGCGCCTTGGCAAGATAAACAGCGAGCCGGTCTGCGCCGGTGCCGGAAAAGCCCGCAAGCGCTGCATCGGCGGCAGCGGTATTGGATGCCATTCCCTCGTCGCTGCGTGCGATCTGCGCCTGCAGAGAAGCATGCTCGTCTGCCGCCTGCTGCAGCAGGATGATCCGCTTTTCCATCGGCTGCTCCGGGAAAGCATTCCCGGCAAGGGTCTCCTGCTGTGTCTGCAGCGTCTGTGCCTGATCGGTGAGCATCTGACAGCGTTCCTGCTGCTCCTGTCGGCGCTGCTGATCGGCGAGATATCCCTGCAGCAGGGAAGCGGCTCTGTGCAGGCCGTCCGTCAGCGGTTCTGCCGGAATGCTGATCGTCTGCAGCACCTGCGTGCAGGCATCCGTCAGATGGAGCTGTTCGGCTTCTGCAGCATGGCGCTTTTCCTGCAGCGCCTGGATCTGTCCGGAGCTGTCTCCGAGCAGTTCTTCCCGTGTGAAGCGTCCGCCGGCGAGGAATTGCTCCTCCTGCGCAGCCGCCGCCTGCAGCCGGTTTCTCAGCAGCCGGTAACGGGACAGCCGTTCCTGCA
The DNA here is from genome assembly GCA_946535685.1 of uncultured Clostridia bacterium. GTDB lineage: Bacteria > Bacillota > Clostridia > Oscillospirales > Ruminococcaceae > UBA3855. The sequence continues at coordinate 4,259 of CAMNDR010000114.1, forward strand.
GTGCTGCCGCCGCTTCTTCCGGCGGGGCATCCTGCGCTTCGGGATAGTTTGCGCAGAGCGTCCGCTGCTCCTCAGCCGCCGCCTGGAGCGTATTTTGCAGCTCTGTCTGCTTTTCGAGCAGGAGCGGGATCTCCGGAGAGGTCTCCAGCTCGATCAGCTCGGCGTTGAGCTTTGTTTCCGCATAAAAAGCGATCAGCTTCCGCTCGGCGGTTTTCTTTTTTGCAGCAGCGAGCCGGTAGGCTTCGCCCTGCCTTGTCAGATACAGCAGCGCCGCTTCGCCGTCCATGCCGCGGATGCCGGGATAGGCTTCACAGAGCGCCTCCTTCTCCGCATCGAGCGCTTCCCGTCCGCGCTTGACGGCTTCAAGCTGCTCCTCCAGCCGGCGCATCTTCGGGGAGCGGCCGTCCTCGGTGAGCTGCAGATCTTCATCATAGCCGCAGCTCCTGAGCCATTCCCGCAGATTCTCCTGCGCCGTATCCCGCTCTCTGCACCGCAGCCGGTGCTGTGCCTCTGCTTCCTGCAGGGCAGTGAAGGCATCTGCAGCGGATTTTCCTTGCAGATCGGGGAATTTTTCATAGACCTCCTGCATCTGTTCGTCGATCAGGCGGCGCTGTGCATCGGCTTTTTCCTGCAGCCTGCGGAATGCCGCCTAGATCGGAAGAG
>CAMNDR010000115.1 GCA_946535685.1 uncultured Clostridia bacterium
AAGCGTCAGCAGCTCTTCCATAGTATCCGGCAGCACGCCGCCGTAGACTTCGAGCAGCCGCTGTGCTGCCGCTTTGATGCTCTGTGCCTTGGTCTTGTAGAAGCCGCACGGTCTGACGATCGCTTCAAGCTCTGCAAGGTCTGCTCCGGCAAACGCCTCCAGCGACGGAAAGCGCTCAAACAGCTCCGGCGTCACAAGATTCACTCTTGCATCCGTACACTGCGCGGAGAGCCGTGTGGCGATCATCAGCTCATAGGGCTTTTCATACTGCAGTGAGCAGACTGCATCCGGGTACCGCTCTTTCAGTACCCGCACAGCCTCAAGCGCACGTTCCTGCCTGGTCATGCTCAGCCCTCGATGGTCTTGGCAGCCTCTTCATCCACCGTTACGGCGTATTTTGCCTGGAGATCGGCCATCCATTTTTCATAAGCCTGGGATTTGAGCGAATTCTTGACATCGTTTTTCCATTTCGGACCGTTGTTCTTGACGAAGTACATCACATGTACGCCGTAATCCGTCTCCACGATGCCGGTATCGCCGGGCTGACGGGAAGGATCAAAGCACCAGTCATTGAAGGTCGGAACCATCTGGCCGACATAGACATTCTGATAGAGACCGCCGGTTTCCTTGGAGCCCGGATCCTCGGTCCGCTCGGTCGCCAGTGCTGCAAAGCTGTCCTCGGTCTTGTCGCCGGCCTCCCAGTCTGCAAGGCAGTTCTTGGCAAGCGCACGGCATTCTTCCAGTGCAGCAGCGGTATCGGGATTTTCTACATCATCGCCGGCGTGCTCGGAGGTTGCAAAGAGGATGTGGCGCACGTCGATGACGTTGCTTTCGTTGCGGGAAGGCTCGCTGGTGACCATGAAGACATAGAATGCGTTGGCATTCTCCTGCACCATCGTGTCATTCACCTTGGCACCGCTCTTGAATGCCCATTCGCCGACTTCCGAACCCTCTGTATACGGATATTCGCCGCTCTTGGTCGTCTCGATGCGCATCTCGATCTCGTCATCGGTGAGGCCTTCGGATTTCAGGATCTCACGCACCTTCTTCTCGAAGGAAGCCGGATCCTTGCAGGCTTTGAGCTCATTGGCGAGCTTCTCGGCTTCTGCACGGGTCAGCCCCTTGGATGCTTCTTCGGCTGCACTTTCTTCGGGTGTGCTCTCTTCTGCGGCGCTGCTGTCTGCAGCGGATGCGCTCTCCTCTGCGGTGCTTTCTGCCGCAGTGCTTTCCTCCGCTGCGCTGCTCTCTTCGGCAGAGGTCTCTGCTGCAGAGGACTCGGACTCACTGGCGGTTTCGTCCTCATAATTGATGGAGAAGCCCATCAGGCCGCAGGTGACATAATTATAGGTATTAGCATCAAAATAGGACTGGATCTCGTCATCCGAGAAGGTCAGATTGTCGATGTAATACTTATAATAGCCGCCGCTGTAAGCCTGGATCATGAGCGCTTCGCGCAGATCGCTCTTGGTGATGCCTGTTCCGTAGGTGGACATATCCGCTGCGGCGACTGCATCGTTGACCTTCTTGAGCTCGTCGGCAGAAAGCTCAAAGCCGGCCTCCTTGCCCGCTTCTGCAAACATGAGCTGCTGCTTGGCGGTCTCTACGGTGTCGAGGATAATATTATCGAACCATGTCGAGCCGTCACCGGTCGGATATTCCTGCTCCTTGAGCGACTTGCTCAGGTCGAGCTGGTAGTAGCTCAGGAGCGTTTCCTCGCCGTAGTATTCACGGAACATGTTCAGCATGTCCTGATAGTAACAGGTAAGTACGTCCTTGCTGATAGTGAAGTGCTCACTGGTCAGAACCGGGATCGGTTTGTTGGCCTGCATCGCACGCACGCCGATCACGCTCAGGCAGCCGACCAGCACGACAGATGCCGCAATGCCGACACCGGCGAGCACCTTGTTGTTGACGGGCTTTTTCTCCTTGGGCGCATCCGGATGCGGCGTATCGCCGATGACCACTTCTTCCTCCTCGGGCTTGTCCTCGTAATCGCCTAAGATGCCCTTGTAGGATTCACCGGCGTCCTCCGCCTTTTCCTTCACGGCATCGGCGGCATCCTCGGCCTTGTCCTGAATGTCCTCCGCCTTCTCCTTCACGGCATCGGCGGCATCCCCGGCCTTGTCCTGAATGTCCTCCGCCTTCTCCTTTGCGGCATTGGCGGCATCCCCGGCCTTGTCCTGAATGTCCTCTGCCTTCTCCTTTACGGCATCAGCGGCATCCCCGGCCTTGTCCTGAATGTCCTCTGCCTTTTCCGTGATCGCATCGCCGGCTTTAGCAAGCTCAGGCTTCTTGTTCTTTTTGCTCATAGATCCTTCCTTCCTTTCTCAAAAACGATGACTCAGATCTTTCCGTCCGGGTCAGTGTTAGGATATGCAATGCCGTCCTCAAGTGCAGCGAGCTTGTTGTACAGCAGATAAATGCGCTGCGTGGTGTTCTCAAGGAAGTAGTAATGCCAGAGATACGGCGCCAGCAGTCCGAGCAGCAGCAGGTCGAGCAGACCCAGAGCGAATGTCCGGAAATACAGCGCCATCCCCAGAACCAGGATGAACGCCAGCCCCACTAAGATGCAGACGAGAAAATGCACGAACCGTTCGTGCTGCATAAAGCCGAGCTGCACGAGAGTCTCCTTCCGGACAGCAGAAAGCTGCGCCGGATCGGGGTGCTCTGTGAAATCCCGCAGGTATTTCTCGTAGGCCTTCATATAATGACGCATCGTCATCCCTCCTTGCCCGGAAAACCGGGCGGCAATACTTCTATTATAGCATAGTGCAGGGAAAAATGCAAGGTGTTTCACAAAATTCTCACGAAAAACCCGCTGCCTGCACACAGCGACGCATTTGCGGGGGACTGGATCTAAAAAATCCGGATTGTGTATTGACTTTTTTAGGAAATGGTAGTATAATAAGTATGTCCTGTGCGGACAGATGTCTGTACAGCGAAACGAAAGGAAGCGCTGCATCAGCAGTTTTCGCAGTGCTTTCCTAACTTGATAATGAAGGGTGGAACAGGAAACATGCAAAAGAAGATCGCAGTCATCAAGGGTGACGGCATCGGCCCGGAGATCGTGACAGAAGCTGTCAAGGTTCTTGATAAGATCGCGGCTAAATTCGGCCATACGTTCCGGTATACCGAGCTGCTCATGGGCGGCTGTTCGATTGATGCGTATAAGGAGCCGCTGACGGAGGAAACGATCGCCGTGTGCATGGACAGCGATGCTGTTCTGATGGGGAGCATCGGCGGTGATACCACGACTTCGCCGTGGTACAAGCTCCCGGCGCATCTGCGTCCGGAGGCAGGCCTGCTGGCACTGCGCAAGGCGCTCGGACTGTTTGCCAATCTGCGCCCCTGTGTGCTGTATCCTGAGCTCCGTGCAGCCTGCACGCTGCGGGAGGATATCAGCGAAAAGGGCTTTGATATGCTCATCATGCGGGAGCTGACAGGCGGCCTGTACTTCGGTGAGCGGAGCACGAAGGAGATCGACGGCGTGATGACGGCCGTGGATACGCTGAAATATGACGAGAACGAGATCCGCCGCATCGCGGTGAAGGCATTCGAGGTCGCCATGAAGCGCCGTAAGAAGGTCACAAGCGTGGACAAGGCGAATGTGCTCGATTCCTCCCGCCTGTGGAGGAAGGTCGTGAATGAGGTCGCTGCGGAGTATCCGGAAGTAACGCTTGAGCATGCGCTCGTGGACAGCACGGCCATGCAGATCGTGCGCAATCCCTCGCAGTTCGATGTCATGGTAACGGAGAACATGTTCGGCGACATCCTCTCGGATGAGGCGGCAATGGTGACAGGCTCTCTGGGCATGCTGCCGAGCGCATCGCTGAACGAGACCAAGTTCGGCCTGTACGAGCCGAGCGGTGGTTCTGCGCCGGATATCGCCGGAAAGAATATCGCCAACCCGATCGCTGCGATCCTGTCCGCATCCATGCTGCTGCGCTATTCCTTCGATCTCCAGGAGGAGGCTGACGCCATCGAGAATGCTGTGAAGCAGGTGCTTGCTGAGGGCTACCGCACCGGCGACATCATGAGCGAAGGCTGTAAGCAGGTGAAGTGCGACGAGATGGGCACGCTGATTGCGGAGCGCATCTGATCCCAAGGTTTCCATATATTACATATATTTATTTATAATGAAAGAAGGCTATTATCATGGAAAAGAAGAACATTGACTGGGGCAATCTGGGCTTTGCCTATATGCCGACGGAAAAGCGCTATGTTGCTGACTACAAGGACGGCCAGTGGGGCGAGGGTTATCTGACTGAGGATAACACCATCACCATGAGCGAGTGTGCCTGCGTACTGCAGTATGCACAGACCGTTTTTGAGGGTCTGAAGGCCTACACCACCGAGGATGGCCGCATCGTGACGTTCCGTCCCGACCTCAATGCGGAGCGTCTGGAGCAGTCTGCATCCCGTCTGGAAATGCCGACCTTCCCGAAGGACAGATTCATCGAGGCGGTAGAGCAGGTCGTTGCAGCCAACAAGGCATTTGTGCCGCCGTATGGCAGCGGTGCAACGCTGTATCTGCGTCCGTTCATGTTCGGTATCAACTCTGTTATCGGTGTAAAGCCGGCGACCGAGTACCAGTTCCGTGTATTCTGCACGCCGGTAGGCCCGTACTTCAAGGGCGGTGCAAAGCCGATCACGCTGCGTGTATCCGATCTGGACAGAGCCGCACCTCACGGCACCGGCAACATCAAGGCTGGCCTGAACTATGCCATGAGCCTGCATACGCTGATGGATGCACACCGCCAGGGCTATGATGAGAACATGTTCCTCGATCCCGCTACCCACACCAAGGTCGAGGAGACCGGCGGTGCGAACTTCCTGTTCGTGACCAAGGACGGCAAGGTCGTAACACCGAAGTCCAACTCCATTCT
>CAMNDR010000116.1 GCA_946535685.1 uncultured Clostridia bacterium
TGCAGGCCGCCATCGCCAAGGCAGGCGCCGAGATCGACAAAGTCTACGCAGGCAAGCCGCTTCTGCTTGTCAGCATCTTAAAGGGCGCCTTCGTGTTTCTTGCCGATCTCAGCCGTGCCGTGACCATCCCCTGCGAGATCGGCTTCATGCAGGCGCAGAGCTATTTCTCCGGCACCGAATCGAGCGGCAGCGTCGAGATCACGATGGATCTTGAACAGGACATCTCGCAGTATCATGTCATCATCGTCGAAGACATCATCGACACCGGCCGTACCCTGAAGCTCGTCGCTGAAATGCTCCGTGACAGGAACCCGCTCTCGCTGAAGATCCTGACGCTGCTGGACAAGCCCGAACGCCGTCTTGTCGATCTGAAAGCAGACTGGTCGCTGTTCACGATCCCGGATCATTTTGTGATCGGCTACGGCCTTGACTTTGCCGAATACTATCGGAATCTGCCGTACATCGCCGAATTTGACCCATCTGACGAGGAGGGATGAGCATGGAGAAACTGTTCCGGCTCCAGGAGCACGGCACCAATGTCCGCACCGAGATCATGGCCGGCATCACCACGTTCATGACCATGGCCTACATTCTCGCCGTCAATCCGTCCATTCTATCCGTGACCGGCATGGATCCGACCGCCGTCCTGCTTGCGACCTGCCTTGCGTCCTTCATCGGCACGCTCTGCATGTCGCTGATGGCCAATCTGCCGTTCGCCCTTTCTGCCGGCATGGGACTGAACGCCTTCATGACCTATACCGTCTGCCTCGGCTACGGCTACAACTGGCAGACAGCGCTGCTTGCCGTCTTCATCGAGGGCATCATATTTCTCATTCTCTCAGCCACCAAGATCCGTGAGGCGATCTTCAACGCCATCCCGATGGAGCTCAAGAAAGCGGTCTCTGTCGGCATCGGCCTGTTCATTGCCTTTCTCGGCCTGCAGAACGCCGGTCTTGTGCAGGGGCATCCCGACACCCTCGTGACGCTGGTAGATTTCCGCGGCAGCTTTTCCACCGCCGGCATCTGTGCGGTTCTGGCGCTTGTGGGCGTGCTGCTCACAGCGATCCTCTACATCCGTAATGTCAAAGGCGCCATCCTCATCGGCATCATCGGCACCTGGGCACTGGGCATGATCTGCCAGCTCTGCGGGATCTACGTCCCGGACGGCCAGGGCTATCACTCCCTGTTCCCGACGATGACCATGACAGATTTCACTGCCATCGGCAAGACCTTCGGCCAGTGTTTCCGTGTCAATTTTGCAGATGTCGGCATCTTCAACTTCATCGTGGTCGTTTTCTCGTTCCTGTTTGTCGATCTGTTCGACACGATCGGCACGCTCATCGGCGTTTCGGCCAAGGCAGGGCTGCTCGATGAAAACGGCCGTCTCCCGCAGGTACGCCCCGCAATGTTTGCCGATGCGATCGCCACCACAGTCGGCGCCGTACTGGGTACCTCCACGATCTCGACCTATGTCGAATCCGCCTCCGGTGTCGGTGCCGGCGGCAGAACAGGCCTGACCTCACTGACCACAGCGCTGCTGTTTCTGGCCTCGATGTTTCTGGCGCCCGTATTCATCGCAGTGCCGTCCTTTGCGACAGCCCCCGCAATGATCCTCGTCGGTTTCCTGATGTTCTCAACGATCACAGATCTGCGTTTTTCCGCCGAGCATCTGTCCTCAGCGATCCCGGCGTATCTCTGTATTCTTGCGATGCCGCTGTTCTATTCGATCTCAGAGGGCATCGCCATCGGCGTGATCTCCTATGTCATCATCAATCTGGCCTGCGGCAAGTACAAGAAGATCAACCCCGTCATGTACATCCTCGCCGTCCTCTTCATCCTCAAATACGTTTTCCTGTAACAACACCTGCCAAAAGCCCCCTTCCCCCTGGGGGGAAGGGGGTTGGGGGATAGGGGAGATTCAGCACTTTTCACAATTTCCCGCCCCGACCCTTGACAGGAGGGACAAACTATAGTATACTATAGTATAGAACAGTTCAGATCACAGTAATCAGAGAGGAGGATCCCGTTGGCACATAATATCCTGCTGCACCGCCGTGCCAATGCCATCTGGCATCTCAAAGCTGAAACCGACCTCACCGACAAGGTTCTGACCTGCGGTGAGGATATCCTGCGAAGCGTTAAAATGCAGTCCGAGCAGCATTTCATGCAGCACGGCGTGACCGATTGCTTCACCCATTCCATCTGTGTCGCCTATATGGCGCTGCGGGTCGCACGCTTTTTCAGTGCCCGGGTGGATGTGCGCAGCCTGGTACGCGGCTGTCTGCTGCATGACTATTTCCTGTATGACTGGCATGAGAAAGGGAAAACGCCGAAATTCCATACATTCCGCCATCCCATGATCGCCCTGCAGAATGCCGAGCGTGATTTTGAGCTCAACCCGATCGAGCGGGACATCATCCGCAAGCACATGTTCCCGCTGTGCTTCCCGTTCCCGAAGTACAAGGAGAGCTTCATCATCACCATCGCCGACAAATGCTGCGCCGCCAGCGAGATCTGGCACCTTTATTCCCTGTCCAACATCATCCAGTCCCTGCAGGACGGGATGAATGCCAGAGGATTTTTCGGATGATCCACGCCCCTCGGAGCACTCCTCCGGGGGGAAATTTGTTTCCGAAGCGTCATTGAAGCGTCATTGACTTTGCAGAGCCGATGTGCTATACTACCCATGAAAGGAGACAGCCGCATGGAGTTCACCTATGAAGGCAAAAGCTATCCCGTGATCTTAGAGCGCAAGCGGGTGAAGAACATCAATCTCCACATCCGGACAGACGGCAGCATCTATGTCTCCGCCGCCCCCCGTGTCCCGGAGCATGTGATCCAGGCATTTCTGGAGAAGAATGCCGCCCGCATCGCCCCGGCGAGTAACCGTGTCCGTGAAAAGCGCCGCAGACCAGAATTCACCGACGGCGCATCCCTTCCGTGGCTCGGAGAGCCCATCACACTGCGCTGGTCAGACAAGCCATGCCCCACCAGCCTCGGCGGCAGCACGCTCACCGTGTTCGCCCGGGATCCTGCGGAAGCGGAATATGCCTTCACACAGTGGCGGAATGCCGCATGCATCGCCCTGTTCCGGCAGCTCAACACCGAAACGCATGACGCCTTTGTCAGCGCCGGCTACAGCGTCCCGCTTGCCCGCATCGAGATCAAGAACATGACCTCCCGCTGGGGAAGCTGCACCGCCAGAACAGGCCGCATCTCGATGAACATCCGTCTCATGCAGTACCCCCTCGGCTGTATCCGCGGCGTATTTTTCCATGAATACACCCATTTTCTCCACATGGATCACAGCGCAGCCTTCTACGCCGTGCTCCGCCGCATGTACCCGCCCTACGACCGCTATGACGCACTCCTCAAATGAAAGGAAGATGCCCCATGAGAAGAATCGCAGCCCTGTTCCTGACCGCCGCCGTACTGCTTCTGACCGGCTGCTACAGCACCTACCAGAGCACCGGCGAATCCAGAGAGCTCGTCATCTTCACAGATGAATCCGATGAATCCGCCGCCGTATCCCTCACCGAGTCCCTGACCGAAGCGCTCACAGAAGCCCTCACCGACGCCGTCACCGAAGCACCCGCCGAGGAAGAAACAGCAGAAGAGACTGAAGAAGAACCCGAGCCGGAAACCGCACCCGCTGCAGAATCCGAGCCGGAAACCGACTATCCGCCCGAAGCGGACGAGACGCTCCCCGCATCGGTCGAAAAGGACGGCAGCTATACCTCTCCCGAAGATGTGGCAGCGTACATTCACACCTTCGGCACGCTCCCCGCAAATTTCATCACGAAAAAGGAAGCGCAGGAGCTCGGCTGGGTCAGCTCCAAGGGCAATCTCTGGGATGTTGCCCCCGGCATGAGCATCGGCGGCGATACGTTCGGCAACCGTGAAGGCCTGCTTCCCCGCGGCCGCTACAAGGAATGCGATGTCAATTATGAAGGCGGCTTCCGCGGAGCCGAGCGCCTGATCTTCAGCGAGGACGGCAGCGTCTATTATACCAGCGACCACTACAAGACCTTCACCCAGCTCTATTGATAGGAGGACTCCCATGACCAATGTTTATGAGCTCGACGGCAGACGGCTCGCCGAAAAGGCAGAAGCCCATGCCTATCTGCAGGAGATCCTGCCCCTGCCGGAATACTACGGCCAGAACCTCGATGCCCTGTATGATGTCCTGACCGAGAACGACAAGGACACGCTCCTCTGGATCATCCACGCCGCATCCGTCCATCCGGCGATCACCGCCGTTTTCGAGGATGCGATGGAGGAAAACCCGTTCCTGACCGTGATCTTTGAAGAGACGGAGGAAAATGACGATGCGCCGGAGATATGAGATCCTGCTCCTGCCGCTGATGCTGCTGCTGACAGCCTGCGGCGGCCTGCAGGACAAGCAGAGCGGCTCGATCCTGCAGCAGCAGGAGAGCCAGATCAGCACCGCATCCTCCGCAGAGGATGCCGCCAAGCCCGAAGTCCCGGAGGGTGCCATCACCGACCAGTCCGGCGAATTTGTCTATACCGGCAAGCTCCAGCAGATCGGCGATGACGAAAACGGCTATATGAAGGTGCCGCTCGGCTATCTTCCCTTCCAGGATGAGGATGTGGAAGGCCTGACCCAGTACAGCGACGTGACCGGCAAGAACATCCTGACCCTTGAGCATTATGAAGGCCTGTCCTACCAGATGGCAGCCGAGAACATGCGTGCCTATCTCACCCAGCAGGAGACCTTGCAGGATGTGCAGGGTGCCAGCGTAAAGGTCAGCGGCTACAATGCCCTCCAGCTCTACGGCCATTACAACGACGGCTATTACATCGTGACCTGGTTCATCGAAGATCCCGC
>CAMNDR010000117.1 GCA_946535685.1 uncultured Clostridia bacterium
CGTGAAACGGCTGCGGATATGATGCGGCTCAACGGCTATCTCGATGTGCTGATCCCCCGCGGCGGTGCAGGACTCATCCAGGCCGTGATCCGGCAGGCAACGGTGCCGGTCATTGAGACGGGTGCGGGGAACTGCCATGTCTATGTCGATGATTCTGCACAGCTTGAAATGGCGGTCAGGATCGCTGATAATGCCAAAACACAGCGGCCTTCAGTATGCAATGCGATCGAGACCCTGCTCGTGCATAAGGACATCGCTGCGGATTTCCTGCCGGCGGTGAAGAAAGCGTTTGATGCGCACAATGTCCTCATCCACGGTGATGAGACGGTGCGGCAGATCCTCGGAGAATGCGTGGTGCCGGTGACGGATGAGGATTATTATAAGGAATACGGCGATTATGAGATCGCTATGCGTGTGGTGGACAGTGTGGAGGATGCGGTGGCGCATATCCTGAAGTACTCTACACACCATTCTGAGTGCATTGTGACAGAGTCGATGGAACATGCGGCATATTTCCAGAATACCGTAGATTCTGCGGCGGTGTATGTCAATGCTTCGACCCGCTTTACGGACGGCGAGGAGTTCGGTTTCGGCGCCGAGATCGGCATTTCCACCCAGAAGCTGCATGCCCGCGGACCGATGGGGCTGCAGGCACTGACGACCACACAATACCGTATCACAGGAACCGGTCAGATCCGGTAAAGTAGGAGCGTAGCATGAGTAAAGAACTTGACGCAATGTTCAACAGCCTGCTGCAGGAGATCAGCGATCAGGAGAAGAAGCTCCCTGAGCCGCCCCCTGCGAGCGAGGATGCACAGCGCCGTGCAGAACAGATCGCACAGGATGTGGAGGACGACGGTAGCTGGCAGATCCCGCCGGAGGAGCCGAAGCCTGTCAGGCCGAAGCCGCAGCATGCACCTGTCATTGTACCGCCGCCGATCTCACATTTCACGGATGAGCCGTCCCAGAATCCGGCTGTCCGGATGCGTGACAGGCTTGAGGAGGATGCGCTCCCGAAGCCGGATACCACGCGCAGACCGACGCAGATCCATGCGGCATCAGGCACATTGCCGAAAAAAAAGAAGCACCGCAGACCTGATCCGGGCATCCGGGATGTGCGCAAGCAGATCCATGTCAAGGCTTCTGCAGGTGCGACCGGGCCTGCTGCGCCGATGCTCTCGGAAATGGCGGAGAAGAAAAAGACGGCGCCGCGGATCCGGATCCCGGATGAGCTGCCGCCGGATATCCCGAGAGTGATACCGGGGGAGAACGAGCTGCCGGAGGATCTCGATGAGCTGATCGAGGCCGCTTCCCGGAAGCCGGAGGAAGTGCTGCAGCATAAGCGGGAGGCACAGGTGCGCTCCCGTGCCGAAGCGATCCGGGAACAGATGCGGATCCGCATTGAGGAAGAGCCTGAGACTGCTGAAAACACTGCGGCTGCTGAAGATACGGTGCAGGATGCAGAGGCGGAGAATACACCGCTGCCGGCATTGGAGCCGGTGCGTCTTGTGAGCCGGCCCGTGGAGCATCTTTCTGCGGCGGAAATGCCGGAGGATGTCCGGACAGATGAGAATAAGCCCACTTTTATGCAGAAGTTTAAGGTATTTATGGTCGATTTCCTTGATCTGCATGACGATGATGAAGAAGATGAGCCAAAACCGAAGCGCCCCCGCAAAAAGGAAATGACAAGTGCAGCCGGGAATGCGCCGGAGGCTGCGCCTGCAGAGAAAAAGCCGATGTTTGGCGGTCTGATGCAGAGACTGAAGCATAAAACAGAAGAAGATGACGCACCGAAGCCCGCTGTGTTCCGTGATGCAGCGGAGGAGGACGACGGCGACGTCAAGGAATACCGTCCGAAGACGAAGAAAACGGGTTCTACGGACTGGCGCTCGCTGCTGCATACGCCTGGCTCGATCAAGGCGAAGCTGGCGGTGCAGGAAGCAGAGGCAGCCGAGGAGAAACCGGCAGAGCTCCCGGCGGAGGATGACACCGATGATGCGCTTGCGAAGGCCTATGATGCGCTGGAAATGTCTGAGACAGATACGCCGCTGGCGGAGGACAAGCCGCAGATCCCGGATGAGATCATTGCCCTTTTGCGTGTGCCTGGCTTTGACGGCGCCCAGGCGCAGGATAACAGCCGGAAAATGTATTCTGCTGTGGATTTCATGAAGGATGATCCGTTTACAGAGCCTGCTGCACCGGAACTCCCGGCTGAGGAGACACCGGATCCGGTGCCTGCTGCTGCTTTGCAGGAGGATGCTGCGGAACCTGTTCCGGCAGAGGAAGCACCCGCTCCGGCAGAAACGCCTGCAGAGGCAGTGAAGCCGCGGAAAAAGAAGCGGGGACGGCTGCGCAATCTGGTGTCATTTGATGACGAGGAGGATGCAGCGGAGACGACGGCAGATGCTTTACCGGAGCCGGAACCTGCAGCAGTGCCCGCTCCTCCGGCGGAAGAGCCTGGGGATGAGCCGGGGGAATCTGATGAGCCGGCACTGCCGGACGAGCCGGATGATCTCTATGAAGATGAGGCGGAAACGCCTGAGACGGATACGGCGGATGCAGAGACGGATGCGGATGCGCAGACACCTGCGGAAGAGGAGGAGTCCCTGGAGGGGCTTGCTGCGATCTTCCGGGAGGCGCTCGATGAAAGCCCCGGAGAGCTTGAGGAAATGAAGGCAGAACCGCTGCCGGATGCCGGAAAGACAAGGGTGCAGTTCCTGCGCAGGCACTGGTATTTCCTGGCGGGCATCCTGTGCTTTGTGCTGGCGCTGGTCGGACTGGTGACCAGTATTACCTGGGTGATCGGCAAGGCAAAGGGATTTTTTGGAAGCTCTGCGCTGCGGGACAGCCTGACGAAGGTGCTGTATCCGGTTGCAGTGGTCGATCTGCCTGCGTTTGAATCTCCGTCGGATCTGAATCCGGATGCGCTGCTTTCTGCGGCGATGGTGGACATTCTGATGTATGATGATCTGAGCAATTATCCGCTGAGCTATGACGTGCTCTCGATCCCGGCCAATGATGTGCTCGCCCGTGCGCAGCTCCGGTTCGGCACGGATTTCACAACAGAGTTTACCACGCTGCATGCAGCAGGGGAGACCTTCTATTATGACAATGCGAGCGGCTGCTACAATGTACCTGCTGCACCGTCGATCTTCTCCTATTCTCCCGATGTGACGGATATTGCCCGCAGCGGTGATACGTATACGGTCACGGTGCGCTATGTCGGCGAAAAGGCAAGCTGGCAGGAACGTTCCGACAACTTCAAGGAGGAAAGCGCCAAGACCATGCTGGTGACGCTGCAGGAGGAAAACAAGGAATACCGCATTCTTCGGATCGCCAATACCGGCGAGGGAGGTGAGACGCCATGAGAATTCTGATTGCCGGGCTCGGCCTGATCGGCGGCTCGATCGCAAAGGCGCTGCATGCTTATACGGAGCACAGCGTGGACGGCTGGAACCGCACACGAAGTGTGGCGAAAAAAGCACAGGAGGAACAGGTGATTGATGCGATCGCCTCGGACGACTGCTCCGGCTATGATATGGTGATCGTCTGCCTGTATCCTGCACATATCCGAAACTGGATGCATGAGCACGCGGCTTCCATGAGTGAGGGAACGATCGTCATTGATGTCAGCGGCGTCAAGACTGATCTTCCGGAGGAGATGGACAGGCTGTGTGAGCCATATGGTGTGCATTATCTCTCCTGCCATCCGATGGCGGGCAAGGAGCGTGCGGGTTATGATGTGTCCGATGAGGATCTCTACCAGGGAGCGAACTTTATTATGACACCGACGGAGAAAACGCCGAAGGCTGTCATTGCACAGGTCAAGAACCTGGCACACCAGATCGGCTTCCGGAAATTCGTTATCACGACCCCGGAGATGCATGACCGGATGATCGCCTATACCTCGCAGCTTGCTCATGTGGTATCGTCAAGCTATGTGGAGAGTCCTGTGATCGAGCTGGAGAGCGGTTTCTCCGGCGGCAGCTTCCATGATATGACCCGCATCGCTACGATGAATGAGGAGATGTGGACGGAGCTTTTCATGGAGAACCGGGAAAGTCTGCTGACAGAGCTCGAAACGCTGATCGGGAATCTCGAAGAATACCGGAAGGCGCTTGCGGCGGGCGATGCGCAGCGGGTCTATGACCTGATCCGCAAGGGGCGGCTGCGCAAGGAGCAGAACCTCGAAAACCGCCGCAGTTCGCCGTCTACCATTGATCTGAGAGGCAAAACGCTCTGAGGTCAGAGAAGATCCTGTCGGAATCCCGACAAAATTCAACGGTTGAAAATTGTGCAAAATAGCAAAAATCCAATGTCCTCTTGATTTCAATCCGGCAAAGTGCTATAATAAATCATGAGTAATCATTGATAATCTGTACCTGCGGCATTTTGGCTGGGCGCTGACAAGCACAGCACTGCAGGCTGGTTTCTGATGACAGGAAAGGAATGAGCGTATGATACTCACTGGCGCAGATATCGTTGTAGAGACTTTGATCGAGCAGGGAGTCAGAACGGTGTTCGGCTATCCCGGCGGACAGGTCATCAATCTCTATGACGCTCTGTACACACGAAAAGACAGAATCGAACATGTCCTGACTGCGCACGAACAGGGTGCTGCCCATGCGGCGGACGGCTATGCCCGTGCCAGCGGTGAAGTCGGTGTCTGTATTGCGACATCTGGCCCCGGTGCCACAAACCTGGTCACTGGTATCGCAACAGCCTATCTCGACTCCATCCCGCTTGTTGCTATCACCGGCAACGTGCCCAACAGCCTGA
>CAMNDR010000118.1 GCA_946535685.1 uncultured Clostridia bacterium
TTTCTCCGTCGCCCGGGTCAGCGCTTCCTCCGCATCAATGCCAAGGTGGCGTGCCGTATTGACGCAGGAGAACAGCAGGTCGCCCAGCTCCTCCTCGATATGCGCCTTATCCTGTGCAGCCATTGCCTGCTGCAGCTCGGCACCCTCCACCAGGACGCAGTCAAGCGCCTCCTGCACCGATGCAAAATCCATGCCGGCTCTGCCGGCACGCTTCCCGACCTTCTGGGCACGGGCGAGCGCCGGGAGCGATTTTGCCACGCTCCGGAGCGTATCGGCATAGGTCTCCTGCCCCTTGGTCTCCTTTTTGATGGCATCCCAGTTGCGCAGGACGGTGTCCGTATCCTCTGCCCTGACATCCCCGAACACATGCGGGTGACGGACGATCAGCTTCTTGCAGATCCCGTCGCAGACGGCATCGAAATCGAACGCCTTTTCCTCCTCTGCGAGCGTGCAGTGGAACACGACCTGCAGCAGCACATCGCCCAGCTCCTCCTCCATGAGCGCCATGTCGAGGAGGTCGATCGCCTCCACGGCTTCATAGGCTTCTTCGAGGAAGTCATTGCGGATGGACTGGTGGTTCTGCTCCTTATCCCACGGGCAGCCGCCCGGAGAGCGCAGGAGTCTGACAATCTCGCGGAGATCTTCAATCCCGTAGTGCGGTTTCTGTTCGTACTCGACCATAGGCACCTCCGCTCAGCGCAGCTCCGTCGGAACGAAGCCGACCTTCTTGTAGACCTTGTTGAGCGTGCGGTAGGAATACCGCAGCGCCTCGCCCGCACAGCGGGTGTAGCACTCCTTGAGATAGGCCTTGTCGGCGATGAGCCGTGCATATTCATTGCGCACAGGCGCTAAGTGATCGGCAACTGCCTCGCCGACGGCTGCCTTGAAGGTGCCGTAGCCCTGTCCGTCGAATTCCTTCACGGATTCCTCGATGGTCTTGCCGGTCACGGCAGAATAGATGGTCAGCAGATTGTTGATGCCGTCCTTGCCTTCCTTAAAGACGATCTCGGCCTCGGAATCGGTCACGGCACGCTTGAATTTGCGCAGGATCGTGTCCTTGTCGTCGAGGATGAAGATGACCGCATTCGGGTTGGTGTCGGATTTCGACATTTTCTTGGTCGGCTCCTGCAGGCTCATGACCTTCGCACCGACCGGCGGCATATAGCCCTCCGGAATCTTGAAGGTCTCGCCGTAGCGGCCGTTGAAGCGCCGTGCGATGGTTCTGGCAAGCTCCAGATGCTGCATCTGATCCACGCCCACCGGCACAAGGTCGGGGTTATAGATCAGGATGTCCGCCGCCATGAGCACGGGATAATCGAACAGGCCGGCGTTGATGTCGTCCGGATGCTTCTTCGACTTGTCCTTGAACTGTGTCATGCGGGAGAGCTCACCGAACTGCGCCGAGCAGTTGAGCACCCAGGAAAGCTGGGAATGTGTCGGCACATGGCTCTGGATGAAGACAAGCGACTTGTCGAGGTCGATCCCGCAGGCAAGGAGCTGTGCATAGGCCTCAAGGGTCTTTTTCCGCAGCTCTGCCGGCTCGATCTTCACCGTGATCGCATGCTGATCGGCGATGAAGTAGAAGCACCGGCATTCGTCCTGGAGCGGCCCCCAGTTGCGGACAGCGCCGATATAGTTGCCGAGCGTAAACGTGCCGGTCGGCTGGATGCCGCTGAGGATCAGCTTCTTTTCGGCGGATGCGGGTGTGGTCTGTTCACTCATTTTCTGGTATCCTCCGGGAGCCCCTCTGCATCACGAAGCTGCGCCATACGCAGAGCGCCCATCATCTGCTGGTAGAGGTAATAGACAACACGCTTCTCCTTGTCATCCTCGGCAAACTGGCCGGGCGTGATCTCGGTCTTGAAGATGCCCCGCTTGGTCATCAGATATACGAAATGGGTATTGCCCACCGGCAGCGGGAAGGAGGAGGTGCGCTGTGCCTTTGCCTTGAGGGGTGTTGCATTGACCACGAGGTTGCGGGCTGCCTGCACCACGGACTTATAGCGGGTGGAAGCGCCGGTGTACTCGCCGCCGTTGTTGAAATAGAGATTGGCTGCGCCGTTGACGAAGCAGACCATGGTCACCATGATCTCCGGGCCCATCGGCACGTCGATCACCACGCCATAGACCTCATCGGACTTGACCTTGACACCCTTGAGGGCGGACGGGGTGATGTGCAGAGCGCTGTTTCTGGTCTGCAGATATTTCGGTGTCACCGGATAGGGATCCAGCGGAGAACGTCTGATTACTGCCATTGTGTTTGTTCCTTTCTTTGGTTACTCGCCGAACATTTCCTTCGTCAGGCCGCCGAGAATGGCGGTGCCTCTGTCGATGGCCTCGTCGGTCGGGGTGGAATAATTCATGCGGAAGGAGTAGGTCACGTCATGTTCAGAGACCATGAAGGCGCTGCCCGGTACGAGTGCGACCTTGTACTCGGAAACGGCTCTCTTGCAGAAGCCCATCATATCCTCGCCCTCCGGCAGCGTACACCAGAGGAACAGACCGCCCTGCGGACGGGTGTAGGAGATCTTCGAGGAGAAGTTCCCGGCGATGCCGCGCATCATGCGCTCGGCCTTCTGCTTGTAGATGCTGCGCAGATTGGCAAGGTGTGCATCGAAATCGTACTCCGTCATGAAGCGGTAGGCGAGCATCTGGCCGAAGTTGTTCGACTGCACGTCGGAAACCTGCTTGCAGACGACCATCTTGGCGATGACTTCCTTCGGTGCGATGCCGTAGCCCACACGGATGCCGGGGGCGAGCACCTTGGAGAAGGAGCCGGCATAGATCACTCTGCCGTCCGTATCCATGCTCTTGATGGTCGGCACATCCTCGCCGGCAAACCGCAGATCGCCGTAGGGATTGTCCTCCAGGATCATGGTGTCATACTTCTTCGCCAGCGCATAGAGCTCCCTGCGGCGGGCAAGCGTTGTGGTCTTGCCGGTCGGGTTCTGGAAATTCGGGATGAGATAGATCAGCTTGGTGTTCGGGTTGGCTTTCAGCGCTGCTTCGAGCTTTTCCGGATCCATGCCGTCCTCATCGAGCTCCACGCCCACGAGGTTGACGTTGTAGGACTTGAACGCATTGAGCGAGCCGATGAAGCTCGGTGCTTCGCAGATGAGCGTATCGCCCGGATCACACAGCGACTTGCAGGCAAGCTCCATGACCTGCTGCGCACCGGAGGTGATGATAAGCTCCTCGGAATCTGCCTTGAAATTGCCGGCAGCGGCCATGCGCTGCTTCATCAGATCCCGCAGCGGGGTATAGCCCTCGGTGATGCCGTACTGCAGCACAGCGATCGGCTCCTCGGCAAAGAGCTTTGCAGAGATCTCCCGCACCTTGTCGATCGGGAATGCCTCCGGGGCAGGATTGCCGGCAGCGAAGGAGATGACCTCCGGATCGGAGGTGAATTTCAGGATCTCACGGATGGCCGAAGCCTGGAGGTGAGAGACCTTTTCGGAAAATACATAATTCATAGATTCCATTCCTTTTGCATAGAGTTAAGAAATTGCTGATGTAGTGCCTTCTTAAAAGAGGCGGCTGAAAAACAGTCACCATGTCTATTTTACTACAAAAAAGCGATATTGTCAAGGGGGTGGAGCGATGAAAATGCCAAAACAGGGCTTTCTGCGGGGGACGCTGGTGCTCACGGGCGCAGCGCTTGCGGCGAAGCTGCTCGGAGCGCTGTTCCGGATTCCGCTGACCTCGCTGCTCGGCGGCGCAGGCATGGGATATTTCGGCACCGCCTACGGGCTGTTCATGCCGCTGTATGCGCTGCTCGTGACCGGCCTTTCCACAGCGGTCGCAAGACCCACGGCCGCTTTGCAGGAGGATCCGGCGGCGGCAGGGCAGCTCCTGCGGACAGCACGGCGCTTTGCGCTCCTGGCCGGAAGTGCGGGAACGCTCATCGCTGCGGGATGTTCGGGGCTGTTTCTGCATCTCACCGGCAGTGCCGGGGAAGCGCTCCCGGCGCTGCTGGCGCTCTCGCCTGCGGTGCTGCTGTGCAGTCTTTCGGCGGTGGAGCGCGGATTCCGGGAGGGACAGTGCCGGATGGAGCCGACCGCTTTGTCGCAGCTTGCGGAAGCCCTCGTGAAGCTCATCGCAGGGCTTTCGCTGGCAGGCCTCTGGATGCGCCGGCCGCCGGGATTCCTGGCGGAATGCAGCCCTGCCGCCGCCGGAGCCTGCGGTGCCGTGACGGGCGTGACGCTCTCGGCGCTGGCGGGGTGGCTGGTGATCTTCCGGCGCATCCCGAAAAGGCCGCCGGGCAGCAAAACACCCTCCGGCACGCTATCCGTGATCCTCCGGATCCTTGTCCCGGCGGCACTCGGCGCCCTCGTGACGGAGCTGACGGCGCTGACCGATCTGCTGACGATGCAGCGGATCTTCACGCACATGCTCCGGGAGGATCCGGCGGGCTTCTATACGCTTTCGCAGCTCTCCCGCACCGTCCCGCCGCAGGATGCGCCCGCATTCGTCTACGGCTCCTACATGGGGCTTGCGGTGACGGTCTCCGGGCTCGTGCCGAATCTGGCCGGGATGCCCGCCAGGGCCGTTCTCCCCTGCACCGCACAGGCATGGGAATCCGGCGACAGACAGGCGGCGGCCTCCTATGCCCGTCAGGTGCTCCGGCTCACGCTCACCGCCGCCATTCCCGCAGGATGCGGGCTGCTGGCGCTTCCGGCAGGAGCGCTGCAGTTTCTCTTTGCCGGCCGCATGGCGGAGATCCGTGCGGCAGCGGCGGC
>CAMNDR010000119.1 GCA_946535685.1 uncultured Clostridia bacterium
CTGCCCGATACGGCAGTTTTTTGAAACAGAAGTCAAAGACCCCTGCCATTAAAGGAGGCATTTTCATGAAGATGACACGATATTGCATCCCGATGCTGCTTTCAGCGGCGCTGCTGCTGCAGCCGCTCCATGCCGCAGCAGCGGAGGATGTGATCCTGCCGGGCTGTGAAACACAGCTCTACTATGACACCGGCGCTCTTGAAGTGCATTTCGGCCGTGACCTGAACGGCGCTACGATCGCTGTTTACCGCATCCAGGAGGAGGGTGTTTTTCTCTACTACAGCTATGATGTGCGCCTTGCCGGGGACTCTATGATGCACTGCGATCTGATCGAAGGGGACTATGAACTGGAGATCACGATGCCCTCTGCGACCGGCACTGATTTCATCAGCTGCCCGCCCCTGGCTTTCACAATGAAGGATCCCGACATGGATGTCAACCAGTCTTTCGACAAGATGGAAATGCAGTTTTACCTGTCCGTGGATCCGTCGCTTACAGAGGATCTGCTTGTGACCGGTGAGGAGACAATGGAAGAACGCCCTTCCCTGACCGAGCCCAATGAAACGGAACGCTGGATCTGCCAGCGTGTGGATTTTACTGCAGCAAGACGGGGCTACTGTGCGGGAGATCTCAGCGGGGATTCCATCGTCAATGCATCGGACGCAGCCCTCACGCTGATCGCAGCGGCAGCCGCCGGCGCCGGCGGTGAGTCAGGCCTGACAGCCATGCAGTATGTAGAAGCTGATGTGACCGGCGACGGCATCGTCAATGCGTCTGATGCGGCACTGATTTTGGTGTATTCAGCAAGCTCCTCTGCAGGCAGCTTTTCGGGTGATATGCTGGATTTTGCCCGGATCCATGCAGGAAAATAGAGAAAGAACGGAGTGAAAGCGATGTACCCTTATGAAGATCCCGCTCTTCCCCCCCGTGAGCGTGTGCAGGATCTCCTGCAAAGGCTTACGCTGGAGGAAAAAATCGGCTTCTTATCGACACATAACCAGCCTGTGGAGCGGCTCGGCATCGGCGAATGGTACGTCGGGCACGAGATCGCCCGCGGCCTGGTCAACCGGGAACCGGAAGATCCTTCCACCGTGTTCCCGCAGCCGCTTGGCATGGCAGCGTCCTTCGACAGAGACATGATGTACCGCATCGGCCTGACAGCCGGACGGGAAGCGAGAGCTTATTATAATGAGTGGAAAAACGGCGGGCTGATGGTCTGGGGGCCCACCGTTGACCTCTGCCGGGATCCGAGATGGGGCCGCACAGAGGAATGCTACGGCGAGGATCCCTGCCTGACAGGTGAGATGAGCGCCATGTATACCAAGGGGCTGCGGGGTGAGGAAACCGTCTGGGCGACGATTCCGACGCTCAAGCATTTCTGTGCCAATAACCATGAGGAGAACCGCATTTCTGACAATGCCAATCTCTCCCCCCGGCTGCGGCATGAGTATTATTATGCAGTCTTCCGCACGCCCGTGCAGTACGGCGGCGCACACAGTGTGATGACGGCGTACAATGAGATCTGTCATGCACCGGCTGTCATGAACCACGACCTCCGGAATGTCCTGAAGCGGGAATGGGGGCTGGGGTTCGTGGTGACGGACGGTGCCGATTTTTCACAGAATGTGACCGGCCACGGCACATTCGATTCCCATGCGAAAGCGCTGCAGGCCTGTCTCTATGCCGGAGCAGATACGATGACGGACAATGAGCCATGCGTGACGGCGGCAGCCAGAAAAGCCCTTGCCGACGGCCTCATCAGCGAATCCGATATCGACGAAGCAGTCGGAAATCTGCTCGAGAGCCGGGTGCTCCTCGGACATTTCGATCCGGAAACGCCCTATGATGCGCTGACCCGTGCGGATGTCAACACGCCGGAGGACCGAGCGCTCAATCTGCGGGCAGCCAAAGAGGGCATGGTGCTCCTTGCGAACCGTGGAGCGCTTCCGCTCGATCCGGAAAAGCACAGGAAGATCGGCCTGTTCGGGCAGAACGCAGACTGCTGTCTGCTCGACTGGTACACAGGCATTTCTTCGTACCGGATCACGGTGCGAGATGCGCTGGAGCGCCGCGGCTGCGAGGTCGTGTATGATCCGGGCTGGGATATTGTGATCCTTGGTGCGCCGAACGGGCAGTATCTCTGCATCGGCGAAGATGACTGCCTGTATGCGGATGCAGACGCTGCCAATGCGGCGAGGTTCTACATCTGCCGGCACGATGATGCGGGCGACTGGGTCAATTTCCGCCATGCAGCAAGCGGGCGATTCCTCACGCTTGAGGGCGATGCCCTGAAGCTCGGCAAGGACGAGATCTACGGCTGGTTCACGTCTGAGACATTCAGGGTGAAGCGCCGGCAGTTCTGCCCGGAGAATGAAAATCCGGATATCATCTCCGATTATCTGCATGGCCGTCAGCTCTGTCTGGGCGCAGAGAATCGGGTGACAGCACGTCCGAAGGCACGGCCGGATGCGGCGGTGTACTTCTGCGTCTGCACCGTGGACGACGGCTGGGAGCGCATCGGAGCGCTTGCAAAATCCTGTGATGCGGCAGTCTATTGCGGCGGCAATGATCCGGAGCAGGTCGCAAGGGAATGCTATGACCGCAGGACGATCCTGCTGCCGGAGGTGCAGCGGGAGCATCTCTGTGATCTGGCGGATGATCTGCACGGAACCGGTATTCCGCTGGTCTTGGCACTCATCTCAAGCTATCCCTATGCGCTCGGTGATGCGGTGAATTCGCCGGATGCGATCCTCTGGACGAGCCATGCCGGCCCGGAGCTCGGAACTGCACTCGCACAGACGCTGTTCGGCGAGAACAACCCTGCCGGACGGCTCCCGGTGACGTGGTATGCGAGTGATGATGACCTGGCGGACATCCGGGATTATGATATTGAAAAGACGAAGATGACCTACCTGTATTTTGACGGAACGCCGCTGTATCCGTTCGGCTATGGCCTGAGCTATGCGCATTTCCGCTATGACGGTCTGCAGGCGGTCATGACAGAGGACGGCATTTCGATCACAGCGCAGATCACGAACGAGAGTGGACGTGACGGCGACGAGGTCGTGCAGATCTATGCGCATGCGCAGGATCCGGCGATTTCCCGCCCTGCGCAGTGGCTGGTGGGATTTGCACGGCTGCATGTTCCGGCAGGACAGACGGTGCAGCTATCCGAGGTGATCGGGCTGCGGGCGCTTGCTGCCTATGATGTGAGCCGGGAGCGCTTCTGCGTGGAAGCAGGAGCATATGAGCTCCGGCTCGGCGCATCCTCGGCAGACATCCGCTGCAGCGTCACGATTGCCGTGCCGGGCGAGACGATCCCGCCGAGGGATCTGACCCGTGAGACCCGTGCGGAGCTGTATGATGCACAGCACAACACCGAGATCTATGCCGATCCGCTGACCGGTGAGACGCATGTGCGCGGGCTTGCATGGGACAATTCTCTGCTTTTCAGAAACTGCGATCTGTCGGACGTGAAGTCGCTTCGCATCTTCGCATCAGCGCCGGTGGATCCGGTAAAGCTGCAGGTTTGTCTTGATGAGGAACAGACACCGCTTGAAGTGGAGGTACCGGCCTGCGACGGCTTTACAGATTTCAGGGCGGTACAGCTTCCGCTGCAGGCGGAGGGCTGTCATGATGTGCGCATCTCCTTCCCGCAGCTTGCCTGCATCCGCAGCATCCAGGCCATGAAATGAGCTGTCACACATTTTCTCCGATGACATACTATGTACTATGGACGGCGCAAAAAGCCTTCCAAATACTTCATATCCAAAGGAGAAATGACTTATGAACGGATGCTTTGACGGTAACTGCTGCTGGATCATCATTCTGCTCATCATCGTACTCGGCTGCGGCTGCGGCAACAACAACTGCGGCTGCAACAACGGCTGCAACAACTGCGGCTGTGGCTGCTGAGACGCAGAAGTCCGCACCGGCGATCTGACCCGAAACAATCCCCGGATCTATTAAGGCAGATGCCCATACAGAAGTTTTGCCCCGAAGCATTGCAGAATGCTTCGGGGCATTGTATTATTTTGGCTGTTCAGTTGTACCAAAATGGCAGGCGCATCAGCGCACGCTTCAGCTTGTCAAGAAAGCCCTTCTCAGGTGCCGGCGCACTGCGAAGCGCCCCGCCCTTGCTTTGAAACAGCTTGCTGCATGGATCTGTTCAGATCCGGTGTTCCTCATACATTCACTTCATCCGTTTCCGGCTTATCCAGGTCGATTTTTGCCTGCTGTGTGCCGCATTTGTAGCAGAACATCGCATCATTGTTGACAAGCGGCTCACCGCAGAAGCGGCAGAATCTCCGGGTGCGGTTCTGCGGCTGTTCCTCCGCAGGCTGTACGGGAGCAGACGACGGCTGTGCAGGAGCCGGCGCCGGAGCCGCGGCCTTTTTCGCAGCGACCTGCCCTGCGATCGCACCAATGCCGAACAGCGCCACGCAGCCGAGCGCTCCGATCACACCGACCGTGAGCCATGTCCCCCGCAGGATCCTTGCAGCATTCTGCAGATAGCCGGCGCCAGTCCATCCGAGTACCGGCACGCACAGCGCACCCCACAGCAGCATGGCAGTGCAGGGAATGAACGCCGCTGTGCTGAATGTCTTGAATGCCGTGCCAACGGACTTTTTCCCCTTGACATGGATCACCGTCATCCAGATCAGCAGCACCAGCAGCAACCCGCCGAGGACATACCAGATCCAACTGGAAACCGCCGCATTCAGGCAA
>CAMNDR010000120.1 GCA_946535685.1 uncultured Clostridia bacterium
AAGATCGAGATCACGGCAGGCGGCGCTTCATTCGCTCCAAGCCGGTGATCGTTCCCGGCAGTCGCCACCGAGAGCCGCAGCAGATCCTGATAGTCATCGACCGCCTTGATGACGGCCGTCAGGAACAGCAGAAACTGCGCATTATCCTGCGGGGTATCGCCGGGGGAGAGCAGGTTTTCGCCGAGATCCGTGGACATCGACCAGTTGTTGTGCTTGCCGGAACCGTTCACGCCTGCAAAGGGCTTTTCATGCAGCAAGCACACCAGATTGTGCCGCAGCGCCACCTTCTGCATGACCTCCATCGTAAGCTGGTTGTGGTCTGCAGCGATGTTGGTCGTGTCGTAGATCGGCGCCAGCTCGTGCTGGGCAGGGGCGACCTCATTGTGCTTGGTCTTGGCATAGATGCCGAGCCGCCAGAGCTCCCGGTCAAGGTCAGCCATGTATTCCGCCACCCTCGGCTTGATGGAGCCGAAATAGTGGTCGTCCATCTCCTGTCCTTTCGGGGGCTTTGCGCCAAAGAGCGTGCGTCCGGTCATGATCAGATCCTTGCGCTGCTTCCACATCTCACGGTCAACCAGGAAGTACTCCTGCTCAGGGCCGACGGAGGTTTTCACGCTGCGCACCTGCGTCTTGCCGAAGAGCGTCAGAATGCGGAGTGCCTGCTTGTTGATCGCTTCCATCGAGCGCAGGAGCGGGACTTTCTTGTCAAGCGCTTCGCCCGTATAGGAGCAGAAGGCGGTCGGAATGTAGAGCGTGCCGTCCTTGATGAATGCATAGGAGGTCGGGTCCCATGCGGTATAGCCTCTTGCTTCAAATGTCGCACGCAGGCCGCCGGAGGGGAATGAGGAGGCATCCGGCTCGCCCTTGACGAGCTCCTTGCCGGAGAATTCCATGATGACTCTGCCGTCCGGGGCGGGCGTGATGAAGCTGTCGTGCTTTTCGGCGGTCAGACCGGTCTCGGGCTGGAACCAGTGCGTATAATGAGTCGCTCCCATCTCCAGCGCCCAGTCCTTCATTGCGGACGCCACCGCATCGGCTACATGGCTTTCGAGCTTTGTCCCTCTGTCTATGGTACGCTTCAGGCTCTTATATACCTTCTCGGAAAGGCGAGCCTTCATCTGTCTGTCGTCGAACACCATCGAGCCAAAATAATCCGTGACTTTCTCCATAACAATACCTCCTTGAATGATAAAAAGAGGCTGTGGAACGCATTGCTCCACAGCCCCTTTGCTGTTTACACTGCCAGTATACTCCGTTTTTCCGGATTTGTCAAGGGCTTTTTGGCGGATTCGTCAATGGCGTACAGATTTTTCGATGATTTCAGAGACAAAACTGCTGCGATTTCACAAAATTGTACGCGAGGGATTGACAACTGTCCGCCAGTGTGCTATAATGGCTACAGAACAAAGGCGTTCACAGACGGGCGAAGTGTCCGTATGTGGGCGCTTTTCTGTATTTACAGGAAAGGACAGAGCATTATGGATGATTTCAGAAACGGAGCACCTTACCAGGCACAGGGATTGTATGATCCCGCATTTGAGCATGACAACTGCGGCATCGGCGCTGTTGTGAATCTCAAGGGCGAGCGTTCACGGCGGGTCGTGGATGATGCGCTTTCGATCGTGGAGAAGCTCGAACACCGTGCCGGCAAGGATGCCGAAGGCAAGACCGGCGACGGCGTGGGCATCCTCACGCAGATCCCGGCGGCATTCTTTCAGGAGACGGTGCAGTTCCCGCTCGGCGGGGAAGGGGATTTCGGCGTTGGCATGTTCTTCTTCCCGCAGAATGAACTGAAATGCGCCCAGGCAAAGAAGCTGTTTGAGATCATCGTGCAGAAAAACGGGATGACATTCCTTGGCTGGCGCAGGGTGCCCTGCTGCGGTGAGATCCTCGGCAGCCGTGCGAGAGAGAGCATGCCGCAGATCTGGCAGGGCTTTGCCGCCCGTCCGGAGGATTGTGAAAAAGGACTTGCCTTCGACCGGAAGCTGTTCTTTGTCCGCCGGGAATTTGAGCAATCGAGCGATCTGACCTATGTCTGCTCCCTGTCGAGTCGCACGATCGTGTATAAAGGTATGTTCCTGGTGGATGAGCTGCGCAGGTTCTATGCCGATCTGCAGGATGAGCGCTATGTTTCGGCAATTGCCATGGTGCATTCCCGCTTTTCCACCAATACCACCCCGAGCTGGCAGAAGGCGCATCCGAACCGTCTGATCGTCCACAACGGTGAGATCAACACCATCACCGGCAATGCCGACAAGATGCTTGCACGGGAGGAAACCATGTCGTGTGCGGCATTTGCAGAGCAGATGCATAAGATCCTGCCGGCGCTCGATCCGGACGGATCGGATTCCGCAAGGCTTGACAATGCGCTCGAATTTCTTGTGATGTCAGGCATGCCGCTGCCGAAAGCGGTGATGCTCCTCATCCCTGAGCCGTGGAAAAATAACCGCACGCTCTCGCAGGACAAGCATGATTTCTATCAGTATTATGCGACCATGATGGAGCCGTGGGACGGTCCCGCCTCCATCATGTTCTCGGATGGTGAGGTCATGGGTGCCGTGCTTGACCGCAACGGTCTGCGCCCGTCCCGCTACTGCATCACATCCGACGGATTCCTTGTGCTCTCGTCCGAAACGGGCTGCATCGACATCCCGCCGGAGCAGATCGTGAAGAAGGACCGTCTGCGCCCCGGCAAGATGCTCCTTGCCGATACGAAGCAGGGCCGGCTCGTGGATGATGACGAGATCAAGCATCTCTATGCATCGGCACAGCCCTATGGTGAGTGGCTCGACATGCATCTGCAGAATCTGAGCGACCTGCACATTCCGAACCAGAAGGTGCGGATCTATTCCCATGAGGAGCTGACCCGCCTGCAGAAGGCGTTCGGCTATTCCTATGAGGACATCTGCCGCAGCATTCTGCCGATGGCGAAAAACGGCGCAGAGCCGATCGCCTCGATGGGCAGTGATGTGCCGCTCCCGCCGCTCGATGCGGAACGCCCGCCGCTGTTCAACTACTTCCGCCAGCTCTTTGCGCAGGTCACGAACCCGCCCATCGACGCCATCCGGGAGGAGATCGTGACGGATACGACCGTCTATATCGGCGAGGACGGCAATCTGCTCGAAGAATCACCGGAGAACTGCCGTGTTCTGAAGATCGCCAATCCGATCCTGAGCGAGACGGACATCCTGAAGATCAAGTCTCTGCAGACGCCCGGTCTGAAAGCAGCGGTCATCCCGATCACCTTCTACATCGGCACGACCCTGGAGCATGCGATCGACCGCCTGTTCATCGAGGCGGACAAGGCATATCGCAGCGGTGCGAATATCCTCATTCTGTCTGACCGGGATGTGGATGAGTCCCGCTGTGCGATCCCGTCACTCCTGGCAGTCGCTGCCCTGCAGCAGCATCTGGTCTCGACCAAAAAGCGCACGGCGGTGTCCATCGTTCTTGAGAGTGCAGAGCCCCGCGAGGTGCATCATTTTGCGGCGCTCCTCGGCTATGGTGCCTGCGCTGTCAATCCGTATCTTGCGCATGAAACGATCCATGATCTCATCCGCACGGGGCAGCTTGGCAAGGATCATTATGCCGCCGAGGATGATTATAACAGCGCCGTGCTGCACGGCATCGTGAAGATCGCCTCGAAGATGGGCATCTCGACGATCCAGTCCTATCAGGGCAGCAAGCTCTTTGAGGCAGTCGGCATTTCGCAGGAGGTCATCCGGCGCTATTTCCGCGGCACCGTCAGCCGCATCGGCGGCATCGGTCTGAAGGATATCAGCAGCCGCATCGAGCACATGCACCGCATGGCGTTTGATCCGCTCGGTCTGCACACAGACCCGAATCTCTCCAGCCGCGGCCTGCACCAGCTTCGCAGCGGCAAGACCGATCATCTCTATACACCAGAGACGATCCATCTCCTGCAGCAGGCGGCATGGACGGGGAATTATGCGCTGTATCAGCAGTATTCCAGCGTCCTGACCGAGGAGGACAGGCATCTGACCATCCGGAGCCTGCTCGATTTCAAGTTCCCGGAGGACGGCGGGATCCCGCTGGACGAGGTGGAATCCGTGGAGAGCATCTGCAGGCGTTTCAAGACGGGTGCCATGTCCTACGGTTCGATCTCACAGGAGGCGCACGAATGTCTGGCGCTTGCCATGAACCGGATCGGCGGTAAATCCAATTCCGGCGAGGGCGGTGAAGCGCCGGAGCGTCTGCAGTCGGATAAATGCTCCGCCATCAAGCAGGTGGCATCGGGCAGGTTTGGTGTGACATCGGAATATCTTGTCTCTGCAAAGGAGCTGCAGATCAAGATGGCACAGGGCGCCAAGCCAGGCGAGGGCGGGCATCTGCCGTCGGAGAAGGTCTATCCGTGGATCGCAAAGACCCGTCATTCCACAGCGGGCGTGGGGCTGATCTCTCCGCCGCCGCACCATGATATCTATTCGATCGAGGATCTGGCGCAGCTCATCTATGATCTGAAAAATGCCAACCGGGATGCAAGAATCTCCGTTAAGCTCGTGTCCGAAGCCGGTGTCGGGACGGTGGCGGCAGGCGTTGCCAAGGCGGGTGCGCAGGTCGTGCTCATCTCGGGCTATGACGGCGGTACGGGCGCAGCGCCCCGCAGTTCGATCTATAATGCAGGACTTCCGTGGGAGCTCGGCCTTGCCGAAGCGCACCAGACGCTCATCCTCAACGGGCTGCGTTCCCGTGTCGTG
>CAMNDR010000121.1 GCA_946535685.1 uncultured Clostridia bacterium
GCTTCAGCGCCAGCTTGGTCGCACGCACGGAGTTGCAGCCGTGGGCGATGTTGGCGAAGGGGCCGCCGTGGATGAGCACGGGGGTATGCTCAAGGGTCTGCACAAGATTCGGCTTGAGTGCGTCCTTCAGAAGCGCCGTCATAGCGCCCTGTGCCTGCAGATCTCTTGCATAGACAGGCTCGCCGTCCATGTTGTAGGCGACCATGATGTCGCCCAGACGGCGCTTGAGGTCGTCAAGGTCGGAAGCAAGACAGAGGATCGCCATGACTTCGGATGCCACGGTGATCTGGAAGCCGTCCTCACGGGGCACGCCGTTGGCCTTGCCGCCCATGCCGATCACGATATTGCGCAGGGCTCTGTCGTTCATGTCCATGCAGCGCTTGAACAGGATGCGGCGGGTGTCGATGCGCAGCTCATTGCCCTGCTGGATGTGGTTGTCAAGCAGCGCACACAGCAGATTGTTGGCAGCGGTCATGGCGTGGATATCACCGGTGAAATGCAGGTTGATGTCCTCCATCGGCACGACCTGGGAATAGCCGCCGCCGGCTGCGCCGCCCTTGATGCCGAATACCGGGCCGAGGGACGGCTCACGCAGCGCCAGCATCGCCTTCTTGCCGATCTTTGCCATCGCCTGTGCAAGGCCGACGGAAACGGTCGTCTTGCCCTCGCCGGCAGGCGTGGGATTGATCGCCGTCACCAGGATCAGCTTGCCGTCCGGACGGTCAGCGGTCTTGGTGTAGAGGGCTTCACTGAGCTTTGCCTTGTAACGGCCATAGGGCTCGATGTCCTCGGGCGCAATGCCGAGCTGTGCGGCAATGTCGGTGATCGGGAGCATGTTCGCCTGCTGGGCGATCTCAATATCTGTCAACATAGGGAAACCTCCTCAGATTTGCTGCATGAGCAGCCAATAGATACCTATAGTATAGCACATTTGAACGGATTTGTAAAGTCAAAAATGCGTTCGGCTGCACGCAGGGAGCAAAAGAGCAGAAAAAGATAGAATCCGCCATATATTTGATACAAATAATCATTGCATCCGGAAGGTAATTAAGATAAAATAGAAATAAGGAAAAATTGTGAACAAATTCAGAACTTTATGAGATTCATGATACATTATTACAAGAGAGCAGGAGGATTATTATGGCCAATCAAAAGAAAAAAGGGCTCCGGCGGCTGTTCGGGACGCTGACTGCGGCAGCGATGACCGCCACGGCATTCGCAGGCATGGTGCTTCCGGCACATGCTGCACAGAATAACTGGAAATTTGATCTTGGCGGGAGCGGCGCAGCAGGCGGTTTTACCGGGGTTTCTGCTTCTGACGGATTCAATGCATCCCGCGGCTACGGTTTCTCCGGCAGCGTGAGCAATGTCAATGGCGGCGGCAGCGGCGCCAATGCCGATGCGGTGAAATTCACCGGCGGTACGTTCAATGTCAACCTCGACAGAGGTCTCTATCAGGTCACGGTCACGACCGGTAACGTATCCCGCACGACCATCATGATCGAGGGCATGCCCCAGATGATCAACCTCACCGGCAAAAACGCCGTGGAGAGCATCCAGGTGCCTGTCACGGACGGCCAGCTCAATATTGCTGCCGTTGCAGGACGCGCGAATACGGAGTACTCGATCGCTGCCATCGAGATCACGCAGCTCAACACCACCGGCGCTATGAAGCCGACCATCTGGATCTGCGGCGATTCCACCGTTGCCAACTACTACAACACCCCCGATACCGCACAGCACGGCTGGGGACAGTATCTGGGTGACTACATCAACCGGAATGTCTTTGAGGTGCGCAACCAGGCATCCTCCGGGCAGTTCGCCAAGGGCTTCTACACCTCCGGGCAGTTCGACCCGATCAAGACCTACGGCAAGCCTGGGGATTACTACATCATCTCCATCGGCATCAACGACACCAACAAGAACTATACCACCAGAGATGAATATATCGCCACCGTCACCGAAATGGTAAAAATCGCCAAGGACAAGGGCATGAACGTCATCCTTGTCAAGCAGCAGGGCCGTCACGGCGATCTGAACGTCAATCCGCCGCACAGCGGACGCTGGTTCGGCGGTGATCTCGACACCATCGGCAAGGAACAGGGCTGCACGGTCATCGACGATTTCAAACTCTGGCAGGACTTCGGGTTCAGCATCGGCGGCTATGATGCCATGACGGAATACTACGCTGCTGACGATGATCTTCACCAGAGCAAGAAGGGTGCGCAGAAGAATGCCGAGCTGATCGCTGCGGCCATGAAGATCGGCGACACCGAGATGGACACCTCCGCTTACTATACCTTCAAAAACGTGGGCAGCGGTCTGGTGATGGATGTCAAGGACGGCAAAATGGAAGAGGGCGCCAATGTCCAGCAGTGGGATTCCAACAATCTCGCCTGCCAGAAGTGGCAGCTCACACCCTTCGCAAACGGGACGACCTATTATTATGTACGCTCCGCAGCCGACCCGAATTATGTGCTCAAGGCAATGACGGGCGAAGCGGGCGGCAATATCGAGCTGGTGCCCTATGCGGGAAATGACAGCATGATGCTGTTCCAGTTCACCAAGATCGGCAACGGCAATTACTATATTTCCACAAGATCCTCCAGAGATGCATGCTTCCTGGATGTCAACGGCGCCAGCAAGGAGGCCGGTGCCAATATCCAGCAGTGGAGCAATTCCTATAACAACTGCCAGGTCTGGGAGGCCGTCAAGGTCGCTGCGCCGGAACAGGGGCAGCCGACAGAGCCGGAGCAGCCGGCAACACAGCCCGAGGATCCGAAGCCCACACAGCCGCAGGAGCCGGACAGCGGGATCGTTATGGGCGATGTGAATGCGGACGGGATCGTGAACATCTTCGATCTGGCGCTCATCAAGCGTCATGTCCTCGGCACGGCAAAGCTCCTGGGCGATGCGCTGACCGCTGCGGATGTGACCGGTGACAGTGCGGTCGATACGGCAGACATCATTCTCCACCAGAAGCATCTGCTCGGCCTGGATGCGCCGTTTGCGGCACCGGTGATCTCCACGGACGGCGGCCGGTACTTTGCGGTCGATCAGGTCTGGGATCAGGGCGTTGTGGAGACGCTGAACACCGGCTACACACGAGAGGACGGCTACATCAACCTCGACAACAACAATACCAGCAATATCACCTTCATGGTGAATACGCCCAAGGCGGGCAATTATGCGATGATGGTGCGCTATGCGAACGGCACGGCGGATGACCGTCCGATGCAGGTGACAGTCGGCGGCGACAAGTCCCGCATCTGGCTGCAGTCCTTCCCCGGCACCGGCGCATGGACGGACTGGAAGGAGATCAACCTCGTGCTGCCGCTGAAAAAGGGCGAAAACACGATCGAAATGCTCTCCCATGTGGACGGAAAGGGCGGCCCGAACCTCGACTTCATCGAGCTGACGCTGACGGATGAGCCGATCGGTGACCTCTGGGATCCGAATGCACAACAGCAGACCGTGACCAGCGACAAGCCTGTGGTCTATCTTGCGGGCGATTCCACCTGCCAGAGCTACAGCGCATCCAAGAAGAACGGTCAGCCGATCCAGGGCTGGGGCTATTATTTCCAGAATTATTTCACCGATGATGTGACGGTCTACAACCACGCTGTTGCCGGCAGAAGCTCCAAGAAGTTCTATGACGAAGGCAGATTCAAGGCCATCACGGACAATCTGAAAAAGGGCGATTTCGTCCTGATCCAGTTTGCCATCAACGATGCCGACAAATCCAAGTCGGACCGCTATGCGCCGACCTGCGGCAATGTAGACAATCCCTCCGCCGGCTCCTATGAGGCATACGTGACCTCGATGATCAAGGACACCCAGGCAAAGGGCGCTACCCCGATCCTGATGTCCTGCACGCTGAGTGCCAAGTCCTATGCAAACGGCAAATTCAACGCAAGCTACACCAACTACTCGGATGCCTGCAGGAAGCTGGCAGCAAAGTACAACTGCCCGTATTTCGACTGCAACGGCATGCTGGTGAACCATTACAACAGCGTTGGCTATGACAAGGCAGTATCCTACCACGTTGCCGGTGTGGCAGGCGGTACGGATCTGACGCACTACAATGACCAGGGCGGTGCGGAATTCATTTCCGGCCTGATCGCAGGCGGCATCAAGAATGCCAATATTCCGGGACTTTCCCAGTATGTGAAGTAACAACAGATCCCCCTTCTATTGCAGAAGGGGGATCAATTTGTCGATACAGTCTGTTTTTTCGTCCGGCCGTTATCCTCACGGTGCCGCCGTCTCCGTCGGGACATCCTCCACCGGATAGGTGCGCTCAAGCGTTGTCTCCTCCGTAGGAGAGATCCCGCTCTGCTCCGCAAATGCAGCAAACGAGATCACCACGCCGTAATTCGGCAGGGAAAAGCTCACCGGTGTCCCGTCCTCCTGCAGAAGCAAAGAGTAGCTGCCGTTTTCCGTTTCGCCCTCACAGAGCACAGCGCCGTCCTGCACATTGCCCGCAAGCTCCGTGTCCTGCGCCATCGCATCCACGGCCTCCATCAGCCCGGAAAGCTCCGTCCGGATGGCCTGTGCCGACTGCGGCACAGAAAATGCAAGCCCCTTGTAGGATGCCGTGACCTCCTGGTCGAGGAAGTCGAGCTGTACGCCGGAAAGCGCCGCAGGCTCGGAGAATTCCACCCGCCATGCATCCGTGCCGAACCGTGTGATCAGTCACTTGGTCTCTGTG
>CAMNDR010000122.1 GCA_946535685.1 uncultured Clostridia bacterium
TGCATCGCTTCGAGGATCTTTTTGCTGACGACCTTCGCCGGGACGGTGTTGCAGAGCACATCTGCCTGTGCAGCATTCTCCTGCAGTTCCGTAAACGGGATGCTCCGGCAGCCGAGCATCTCTGCACCGGCTCGTGCAGCGGCATCCCTTGCGGCGACCGTGACCTGCGCACCAAGCGCTGTGAGCAAGGCTGCCATGCGTGTGCCGATGCGGCCAAAGCCAAGCACCAGAATGCTGCTGCCGAAGATCGTCCGGGGCATTTCTTCGAGCAGGATCTGGACAGCGCCCTCCGCCGTGGGGACGGCGTTGCGCATGCTGAGCTCCTCCCGTGCAAGATAATCGACGGTCTCGAGCCCTGCCTGTGTAAAAATGGCCTGTGCCTTGCCGAATTTTCCGCCGAGGACAAGCCCGCCTTCCCGGATCCTCGGGAGAAATCCCTGCAGCGGGAGATGCTGCCGGGAGTAGGGCGCATTGACCAGCACGCCGTCCTCTGAGACGGGCATCGGCAGCAGCAGCACATCACACAGCGGCAGGCCGTCTGCTGCCGATTCCACGAGGCTGATGCGCTCATCGGGCAGAAATTGCCGTGTGAAGCCTGCCGCCCAGACTTCATACCGGTCATTTCCGGCAAGTGCCTGCGCCGTATAGCCATATCGAAGATCCCCGCCGGCCACGAGGATGGTGGTTCGTTTCATATGCATCGCTCCTTTTCCGAGCATTCGCTCTGGTACAGAGTATGCAGAAACGGCATGATCGGTGCAGAAAGCGCCCCCTGCCATACAGCAGGGAGCGCTCGGATCATTTCTTTCGTTTTGGCTTATGGGCTGGCTTTCCGGCATGCGGTTTCCCATGCTCCGGCCGTCCGGCAGGTGCATGCTTCCCGCTGCGGGCGGTTTTTGGCTGCGCTGTCTGCGGTGCAGCCGGCACCAGGCAGTTCGGGCCGTTTCCGATCAGATCACGCCGTCCGGCATGCAGCAGCGCCCTGCGGATCTTTTCATGGTTCTCAGGCTTGAAATACTGCAGAAGTGCTCGCTGCTCGGCCTTTTCCTCGGGAGTGCGGGGGACATAGATCTCCTCCATCGTGTAAGGGTTCAGGCCTGTCCAGAACATGCAGGTCGAGATCGTGCCCGGTGTCGGGTAGAAATCCTGCACCTGTTCCGGCCGGATGCCCTCTTTTTTCAGGAACAGCGCCAGATCAATCGCATCCTTCATCGTGCTGCCCGGATGGCTGCTCATGAGATAGGGGACGAGATACTGCTCCTTGCCCATGCCCTTGGTGATCTCATAGAAACGCTTCTGGAATGCCTTATATGCCTCGATATGGGGCTTTCCCATGAGGTCGAGGACATGGTTTGAAGCGTGTTCCGGTGCGACCTTGAGCTGACCGCTGACATGATGGCGCACCAGTTCCCGGAAGAAGCTGTCGTCCTTGTCGCACATCAGGTAATCATACCGGATGCCGGAGCGGATGAACACCCGCTTGACCTTCGGAAGCGCCCGGAGCTTGCGCAGCAGGCTGAGATATTCCTGATGATCGACATAGAGATTCTTGCAAGGCTCCGGAGCAAGGCATTTGCGCCCCTTGCAGAGCCCCTTGGTGAGCTGCTTTTCACAGGAGGGATGCCGGAAATTTGCAGTCGGGCCGCCCACATCATGGATATAGCCCTTGAAATCCGGGAAGGTCGTGAGGAGCTTTGCCTCCTTGATGACGGAGCCTTCGCTGCGGGTGGTCATGCGCCGTCCCTGGTGGAGGGCGATGGAGCAGAAATTGCAGAACCCGAAGCAGCCCCGGTTGTGCGTAATGGAGAAGCGCACCTCCTGAATGGCTGGCACACCGCCCATTGGCTCGTACATCGGGTGATAGGTGCGGGTGAACGGGAGCTCATACAGCGCATCAAGCTCTTCCCGTGTCAGGGAAATGGCGGGTGGGTTCTGGACGAGCATTCTGCTGCCGTGGCGCTGGAGGATGATCTTGCCGTAGACCTCGTCCTGCTGGTCATACTGGATGCGGCATGCCTTGGCATAGGCCGTCTTGCTTTGCTGCACCTCCTCGCAGGAGGGGCACTGTGCGCCGCCGTAGGGTGTGTTTTCCGGCGCTGTCAGATAGCAGGTGCCGCGCACGCCGGTGATCTCCGAGACAGGCACGCCGTCCCGCAGAAGTGCCGCAATCTCCGTGATGCTGTGCTCACCCATGCCGTACATGAGCAGATCGGCGCCGCTTTCTGCTAAAATCGACGGCCGCACGGCGTTGTCCCAGTAGTCATAATGCGCAAACCGGCGCAGGGAGGCCTCCAGACCGCCGATCAGAATGGGAACGTCCTTCCCGTAGAGCGCCCGCAACCGCTGGCAGTACACCAGCACCGCACGATCCGGCCGTTTTCCGGCACGGTTGCCGGGAGAATAGGCATCATCGCTGCGTTTTTTCTTGGCGGCGGTATAGTGGGCGACCATGCTGTCGATGTTGCCGCCGGTCACAAGGAAGGCAAGGCGGGGCTTTCCAAAGCGCAGGAAATCCGCATCATGCCGCCAGTCCGGCTGCGGCAGCATCGCCACGGAATAGCCCTGCGACTGCAGGACACGGGAGATGATCGCCGCTCCGAAGCTCGGGTGATCGACATAGGCATCACCAATGAGATAGACAAAATCCGGCTGTGAGATGCCCTCCGCGGCAAGCTCCTCCGGCGTGACTGGTAAGAAATCGGACATCTGGCAGCCGCTCCTTTCTTGTTAATCATCGGAAGCTGCAAGCAGTTTTCTCATACCATTGCAGGTATCCACGGCGAGTGTGATACAGATAATCAGGAGTGGATCGAGATCGTCGTTCAGGGTGACCTTATAATCACCGCTTGAATCATGCAACTGGTTCAGTACGGCAAGCTCCTTGCGCTGACTGTCCTGGAGATAAAAGATGGTATCACCAATGCCGACCGGAATAAACCAGTTCAGCTTCTCTATGATGAACTTGCCCCATTCTTTCCTGACAACGGCAATCTCCTGGCCGTTG
This sequence comes from uncultured Clostridia bacterium, assembly GCA_946535685.1. Lineage (GTDB taxonomy): Bacteria > Bacillota > Clostridia > Oscillospirales > Ruminococcaceae > UBA3855. The sequence continues at coordinate 3,005 of CAMNDR010000122.1, forward strand.
ATGAGGATGGCATGCATGTTCCTCTTTAGTTTTCTGACAATGGCGACCGGCTGTGCCTGCATGGTAGTGATGACCAGATCCTTGCTCAGGAATTTTCTGTAGGTACTGTAGATCTGCTGTCCCTGTTCGTTCTTGATAACGTAGCTGGACGGGCCGCTGAAAAGCGGGTCTTCGATTCTGATGTTCATGGTTTCTCCTCCATTAACGATAAAATTTCAGTGGGGGTGAACGTGTACTTCTTGTCACAGAAATGGCAGCAGACCTCTATATCCTCGCCGCTGTCGGCCAGCTTCTGCAGCTCGTCCCTGCCGATGCTCACGAGGATGCGGGAGGTGCGCTCCCGGCTGCAGTCGCAGTGGTAGACTGCCTCGGCACCGTCGAGAAGATTCGGCTCCAGCCCGTCAAGCGCCTGCAGGACGATGTCCTCCGGTGTCTTGCCGGCTTTGAGCATTTCTGTAAAATGCGGCATGGCGGCGATGTTCTTCTCCAGGATCGGGATGCATGCCTCATCCGCAAAGGGCAGGAGCTGCAGAAACAGCCCGCCTGCATGCTGCACCGTCAGATCCGGTGCGACCAGCACGCCAAGGCTCAGCACAGTCGGGATCTGCTCGCTCGATGCATAGTAGGTGGCAATATCCTCCGCCACCTCGCCGGAAACCAGCGGGATTGTGCCGACATACGGCTCCTTCAGGCCAAGATCCTTGATGACCGAGAGCGTCCCGGCACCGACGGCACCGCCGACATCGAGCTTCCCCTTGTCATTCAGCGGTATCTCGACAATATAATTATCAGCGCAGCACTTGACATTGCCCCAGCTATCCGCCACGGCGTACATGCTGCCGATCGGGCCGTCGCCGTCGATGCGCAGCGTGAGCTGGTCGCCTTCGTTCTTCTGGCCGTAGCCCATGAGAGAAGCGGCAGTGGCAAGCCGTCCGAGTGCTGCTGTGACGACCGCAGAGGGCTTGTGATAGTGCTCGATCATTGCCACCATGTCGGTGGAGTCGATCGCAGAGGCAACCACGCTGCCGTCTGCAGAGATCGCACGTTTGATGATGCTCATTCTATCAACATCCTTTCAATTCACGAAATTTTTCTAATGGATAATGGCGCTCCTCATCCAGCGCAGCGACGCCGTTTTTGTAATCATAGCCCATTTTCTGGTAGAATGCCACGGCAGTGATGGAGGAGGGGATCTCGATGCGCTTTGCCCGCAGGAAGAATTCGTCCTGCTCAAGCGTTTCCACGATCCTGCGTCCGATGCCATTGCCCTGGCAGGCGGGGCTCACGAAGATGGTGAACAGGCTGCTTTCGTCCTCCTTGCCCCAGTACGGGCCGATGCCGCCGCAGCCGATGATGCGCTCTGCCTCGCAGGCTACGTAGAAATGCATCCAGCCGGCACGCTCGGTCAGCTTGTCGGGTGTCAGGAACTGTACGGTGGCTTCGATCTCCTCAGGGGAATAGTCCCTGCTGTTGGTCATCCGCAGTGTTTCAGCGATGAGCGCTGCAACGGCAGGTGCATCTTCTTTTGTAAATCGTCTGATGGTCAAAGTACACCTCCTATAGGGGCTTTCTTGTGACATACAGGATCCGCTGCGTGGTATCCGTGACAGGGGAGAGCTGCTCCGGTGTATCCAGTCCCTCATCCGCATCAAATGCAGCGATCAGCTCCAATC
>CAMNDR010000123.1 GCA_946535685.1 uncultured Clostridia bacterium
GTAAAACACCCTGTGTTTACTACCATTTTTACTACTAACGATGTCCTTAGAATGCCAAGATATGCCGCAATTTGCCGAGTTCGCCGTGAATCTTGACAGAATCAGCACACCCGTTGGTCGAAGTATACAACGGCAAAACGCGGCAAAACACGGCAAAATACGGAGGTTTAGACCTATGGTAAAAGTAATGTTTGTCTGCCACGGCAACATCTGCCGTTCTCCCATGGCCGAATACATCCTGAAGGATCTGCTGCACCGTGAGGGCATGACAGGGATCACGGTGGCTTCCTCGGCAGTCAGCCGGGAGGAGATCGGAAATCCCGTCTATCCGCCGGCGCGCCGGGAGCTTGCCAGACACGGCATCCGCTGTGACGGCCATCATGCAAGGCAGCTCACGGCGGCGGAATATGGACAATACGATCTGTTCCTCGTGATGGATACATCCAATCTGCGCTGGATCGCGGATATATTTCCGGACGATCCGGATGGAAAGATCCACCGTCTGCTTGAATATGCCGGCAGACCCGGCGAGGATGTCGATGATCCGTGGTACAGCGGCGATTTTTCGACTGCCTATGCGGATATCCTGTCCGGCTGCGAAGGGCTTGCGGACAGGATCAGACAGGGGAGATGGTTATGAGCGGCACTGCAAAACGCACCGTATATATCCTGATCGCATCAGCGGCGGGTATCCTGTTTGCGGCCGGGACGTTCTTTGATCTGCCGGCCGCACAGGCGGTCTATCGTCCGAACCAGCCGGCAGCACTGGTGTTCACAGTGCTGGGCTTTATTCTGTTTTTTGGGTCGTTCGAGTTCCTGACCGGAGCACTCTGCCGCCAGCTCATGCAGCTCACAGAAAGCCGGACAAAGCGCATCCTGACCCTTGCGGTCTGCGGCTATGTCGGCCTTTCTACCGCAGTGCTGGGCGGTTTGGGGCTTGTGAGCGATTCTGTTCTGGGGCTGCTGTTCCCGTCAGTGGAATTCAGCTTCCTGCATTGTGCCCTCATCGGCGTGCTCGTGTTCCTTCCGCTGGTCATCCTTGGCATGTGCCTGAATGGGAAACAGGCAGATAAAACTGCAGTATACAGCCTGATCCTGCTGCTTGGCATCCTGACACTCTCCTTTTTCGGCCAGATGCTTTTTACCTCGCTTACCAGCCGCCCCCGCTACCGCATCACACAGCTCGGACTGGAGGGGCTGACCTTCCTTCCGTGGTATGCGCATCTGCAGGATGCAGCGCTGCTTTCCGAGCGGTATGCACTGAAAAGGGATGCCCTGCGTTCCTTTTTCAGCGGCCATGCGATGGATGCCGTGCTGAATCTTGCGATCTTTCCGGCCTTCGCACTGGTGATCCCCGGTCTGCAGACGAAGAAACGGCACCTGGAGCTTGCGGCAGCCGTGCTGATCCTGCCGATCGCTTTCTCAAGAATGGTGCTCGGTGCGCATTATCTCAGCGATATAGGCGCCGGGATACTGTGCGGGCTTTTGCTGGTGATCCTGTATGAAGCCGGTGCCGCAAAGATAACATCCCGTCACCCGGCAGAAGCGGACACAGAATAGCCTGCCCTCCCGCATCCGGGAAAGGATCATTTTTTGTCAAACAGCAAAATATTTTGCCAAAATGATTGCAGAACGGGAAAGAATGTGGTATAATAGTAATAAGATACCACATTCCGCAGCCCCGGTGCTGCACGTTCAATGAAACGGAGATGATACCTATGGCCGCAGGGAAAGCAAGAAATTTAGGCATCGACATCCTCTGCTGTCTCGGCGTGATGATGCTGCTTTGTCTGCAGTATATTGATGCGATCGGATATTTTGAGGAGCCGGTGGCTTCCTGGAGCTATGCCGCCCCCATTGCCTGGCGGATGTTCTGCCTGTCCGGTGCTGCGGTGCTGTCCGCAGGAACGGGCTATATCCTGAGCAGCAAAAAATACACGGCGGGTTATTTCAAGATCTTCATCCGCCTGCTCTATGTCTATGTCGTCTGCAGCCTCGTGGCGATCCTGATGCGGCTGACACTTCTGCAGGAGGAGATGACGTTCCCGGAGATCCTGCAGGCGTTTCTGCGCTTCAAAACGACGGATACGAGCTCTTTTGCGGGGATGTACTTCGGCATCCTCCTTGCAGCGCCCTTCCTGAATGCAGCGATCCAGGGGCTTCCGAACCGCAATGCAAGGCTCCTGTTCCTCTGCCTGACCACAGCCTTCGGCACACTGCAGCCGATCCTCTATATTGAGGGGATCTATCTGCTGCCGGAGTGGTGTCTGGGCTTGTTCCCGGTGGCGGCCTATGTCGCCGGTGCCTATCTCAAACGTTATCTGAAAAAGCGCCATATCCCGGTGTTCCTGCTTGCTATGCTCGTGCTGATCGCAGCCGAGACCGCCATTGTCACATGGACAAGCCTGCCGGAGCAGAAGCTGTTCTGTCCGTGGCTGGACAGCCTTGCGACGTTCCCCGCATTTGGCATTGCACTGTGCCTGCTCGGCCTGTTCCACAGCAAAAAGAACGGCAAGAGCAGCGTTCACCGCTTCTTTGCCGGAGCCGCCGGCGGTGCGCTGGCAGCACTTCTGCTCGGAGATCCGCTGATCGACATCGCCATGGCAGCGGTCACAGAGCGCTTCCCGGATCCGGACATCCGCTACTGGGTCGGCCTGGCGATCGTTCCGGTGCTGTTCATCCTGTGCTGCGTGCTTGGCCTGATGCTCCAGCTCCCGCTCCTCGGCATCCGTTCGCTGCTGCGCAGTGCGGAAGCAGAGACGGAGGAGGACGAAGAGGAGAAGCCGAAGAAAAAACGCAGTAAGGGCGAGGTTTCCATGCCTGAGCGCGTTCATACGAAGCCCGGCCCCAGGCTGACAGCAAGCGATGACCGCCACTCGATCAAGGTGCCCGTCACTGAGCCGGAGACCGAGCTCACCATGACGCAGCCGACAGCAGAGCTGCCGCCCGGACTGAAGGAAGTCGAGCTTCCGCCGGAGCCTTCGCCGGCTCCCGAACCAGAGCCTGAGCCCGCACCCGAACCGGAGCTTCCGCCGGAGCCGCCTAAGCCTGCCTATAAGCCCAAGCACGGCGCTGATGCAGAGATCCCGGATGAGGAGCCGGCTGCTCCGGCTGAGCCGAGATACCAGCCGACGCTCGAGGAGATCCTGCGCATGACGCCGGGCGAGGATGATTAGGCCACTAAGCCCAATGCGCATCTGTTGGCAGAATTTTACGCATACTGCGCCGAAAGACCTTGCCGGGCGGCAGCCCGCCTGTGGTTTCTCTCCTTGTCTGCGTAATAATACTGCTCAAAAATCTGCATAGTATGATAGTGTCCACACCCCCTGAACGATCACGAAATGCCGCACATCTGTGCGGTATTTCAGTATATGGAGGAGAATTGCATGAAACTGCTATTTATCGGCGATGTCGTCGGCGAGCACGGCTGCCGCTTCCTGCAGCAGAAGCTCCCCGGCATCAAGCGGGAGCACACCATTGACATCACCGTCGTCAACGGCGAGAATTCCGCCGATGGAAATGGCATCACCCAGGAATCCGCCGACATGCTCTTCCACGCCGGCGCCGATGTCATCACCACTGGAAACCACGCATTCCAGCGCCGGAATGCGCTTTCACTCTTTGAAAATGAGTGCATTGTCCGGCCGGCGAATTACGGTGACGCCTGTCCGGGGCGCGGCGTGACCGTGCTGGATCTGGGCGCCAGTCAGGCGGCGGTCATCAATCTGCAGGGCGTGCTGTTCATGGAGCCGCTGGAAAATCCCTTCGATACGGCAGACCGGCTGCTGTCCGGGATCGACACGCCGGTCATTTTTGTGGATTTCCACGCCGAAGCGACCTCCGAAAAGCGGGCGCTGGGCTATTACCTGGCAGGCCGGGTGACTGCAGTGCTCGGCACACATACCCATGTCCAGACGGCAGATGCCTGCATTTTAGGCGGCCACACAGGATACATTACCGATGCCGGCATGACCGGCGCTGAGGACTCGATCCTTGGTCTGGAGAAGCAGGCAGCGCTTGACCGGCTGCATCTGCATGTCCCGCAGCGGGCTGCTGAAGCGGACGGGCCGTGCTTCCTGAACGGAGTAGTGGTAGAATATGACAAAAAATGTGGCAAATGTACGAAAATCACCCCTCTGATTATGAGATAATTCACAAACTTTTCTAATGCCTATTGCAATTCACGATAGAATGTAGTATAATGTAACTGGATTATAAATATACCATTTTTATCGTAAACAATCCACAATCTGATTCACTAAAGGAGGTTCTTTATGGAAGTCTTGAAGGTATCTTCCCGTTCAGTCCCCAACTCCGTTGCAGGTGCGATTGCAGGTGTTATCCGTGAAAACAAGAGTGTTGAGATCCAGGCCGTTGGCGCCGGTGCGGTAAACCAGGCGATCAAATCGGTTGCGATCGCCAGAGGGTATCTGGCTCCCATCGGAATCGACCTGATCTGCATTCCTGCATTCACCAGCATTCCGATCGACGGAGAGGTGCGCACAGGCATCAAGCTCATCTGTGAGCCCCGGTAAGTTCAAACGAAAAGGCACCCTGTACCGGGTGCCTCAGTCTGTCAAAAAACATTCATGAAAGCGTGGAGCGAACTCAAAAGATTTTTGGTCCAGCTTTTTTCAAAAAGCTGGTCAGGTCCAGGGCTGAAAGCCCTGG
>CAMNDR010000124.1 GCA_946535685.1 uncultured Clostridia bacterium
ATGCAAGCAGATGCGCCGCCAAGCCGTCAGGCGGGCTTTGTGCGGTGCTGCCTTTATGGAACGAGAGCTCCGGAGGAACCGCTGCTGAATTGAACAACAGGAGGAATGAGCATGAAAAGTGATGTGATCCGGATCTACAGTGATCTGCGGGGCAGGGGAGAGGCGCTTGCTGCTGCAGAGCAGTTTATTGCCTACCATAGGCTGACCGGCAAGAATGCCCTGCATATCCGCCTGCTGACGGAGGAGCTGGTCAGCATGGTGAACGGCATTATGGACGGCTTCCGGGGCGATGTGTGGTTTGAGAGCGAAAACACTCCGGAGGGGCTGCGCTGCAGGATCTGCCTGTCCTCTGATAAGGCCGTGGATCCTGTGCAGGAGGAGCAGATGCTCTCCGTTTCCACGAGCGGCAAAAATGAACATGCCAGGGGCATTCTCGGCAAGATCCGTGAGTCCTTCCGTGTCAGTGCCCAGTATTCGGGAGACGGCGTGGATATCCACGAGTACACGACGGCGAATACCTGGTACCAGATGGGTGCCGGCACAGTGGAGCAGGCGCAGTGCTGGTCGCTGCGCCGGTATCAGGAGAACCTCGGTGCCGACCATACGGGTGAGGCCTGGGACGAGCTGGAGAAGTCCATCATCGCAAAACTTGCGGATGATGTCAAGGTCTGGCTGAAACTGGATCGGGCTGAGGTCGTGATCGAGAAGCTCATCCGGCTATGATAACCGAACCCCGGATGCCTGTCTGGCATCCGGGGGTTCGTTTATGCCTTTGGTTTGCGCTTTTTAGGTGCGGGCAGCTCCGGGAGCATCGCCTGGAACAGCGCGCACAGAAATGCGCCGTCGTCGGTGCGCTCTACCAGCAGCATCGGCTTTGCGCCCTCATAGGGCAGCTCCTCCGGTGCATCCGGCATCATCTGCCTTGCCGCAGCCATCGGTTTGACCAGCAGCCGGTCATCGTAGATGCCGCCGACGATCTTTCCCTGATAATAGAGAATATATTCCCCCATCATCGCCCTGCAGGTGATGTCCTCCAGCCCGGAGACTTGTTCGAGGATGTAGTTCAGATAGCTTGTGCTGGATGCCATGATATCCTCCTTTTATATAAATAGTACTGCGCCATAGACCGCCGCACTTGCCGCCATGAACACGCCGGCAGCGCCTGTGATGCACCAGCGCAGGATATCAGCCGCCCGTCCGGTGCGTTCCTGCGACCAGATGCCGAGGAATACGAGGCTGATGTACAGCGCCGGTGTAGCATAGCGGGCGCTCTGGGTGCAGGTGTGTGCAAATGTAAAGCAGAAGCTGTAGTAGCTGATGACCGTTGCCGCATAGCTCAGCAGCATGCCGATCTTCAGCGGCATTGGCGTCTGCCCCTTGTGCAGCAGAATGCGGATCATGCAGAACAGCACCAGTGCCGCCAGAACGATCTGGCTCCAGAACAGCACCTCGCCGAATCCTGTGATATGCGGCACATGCTCCGGAGTGATGTATTCGTCAAACACCGCTGTTTTCATCAGCCCGACCAGCGGATTATATTCATTATATTCCTGTCCGTACATGATAAAGCAGTCGTAGACATACCGGAACTGATGCGCCGAGAAGTCAAACAGCCGCTCCCAGACCGGATGCTCTCCCACAAACTGCTCGCTGTCACTACTGAGCATCGGGATATAGGTGACCGGCATCCCCCAGCGGACAGCATTGCGGATCTCCCACCACAGCGCCGCCGGCACGCAGAGCACCAGGAAGATCCCGTACTGTCCGAGCAGAGGCAGCGGCTTCTGCCGGTTCCGCCAGAGCATCACCAGAAAGACCGTCGCAGCCGCCGGTGCTGCCAGCCATGCGGAGAGCTTTGCCATCATGCCGAAGCCGATCGCCAGTGCCAGCGGGATAATGTTGCGCAGCTTCGGCGCATGATACCACTTGATCGTGTACAGCAGCGCCGTCAGCATGAAGAAAATGCTCAGGATATCGTTGTTCAGCGCTCCGCTCAGGTAAATGAACGACGGATGCAGTGCCATCACTGCCAGCGGCAGGGAAAGCGCCCGCTTTTTCAGACCAAGCTCCCGTAAAACCATCGCAAAGACCATCAGCCCTGCCGATGACCAGATCAAGGGCATTACCTGGATGCTTTCATATAAAGGTGCATCCTGCAGTCCGAGCGCCGTCATCAGGTGCATCCAGCCTGCACAGAGCAGATGGTGCAGCGGCGGATGGTAGTACTGCCAGACTGTCCGCGGATCAAAGTCCGGGATATGCCCTTCCTGAAACAGGTACATGATATAGCCTGCATGCCCTTTTTCTCCGGTAAACCGCAGAACATCGTGCTGCATATAGTTATAGGGCATCCGGAGGATGAACTGCAGCCGCATGAAAAAGCCCATGCCCCACAGCAGCCAGATGCTGAGGCCGTCCCTGAGCCGCTTCAGAAGCGCCAGAACCAGCCAGCATATCCCCATTCCCACACTGATCCCCACAAACAGCCACCCAAGTACCGGTTTTAAGCGCTCCTCCGACACCAGACTGCACGCCGTCCCCATCAGGCAGCAGAGGGCACCGGCCAGAAGGCAGGGGCGATATCTGGGGATGCATTTTAAAAACGTGGCTATATTAAGCCGTTTATTACTCATAGAATCACCTTTCCACAAAGTTCTCCACTTTTCCCCACAGAAAAGCGATTTTGGGATGCTCCACCACCATTATAACACACCTTCTCCGGATATGCAAGAGCTTTTGTGCAAAAATCCTCTGCCGGGGAATGCACGCCATTTCTTGAAAAACCGGATTCTGGGATCCGCTTGCCCGTCCAAGGTGCTGAAAAACACACTGCAAACGGCTTCTTTTGTGACAATTGACATCTAAAATGGAAATAAAAGGTCGATTCAACAGCGATTTCACAGCAGAAAATAACATTGTGCACAGAATCTGGGGAAGTATTTTGGGCAATTATCCGATTGCAATTTTGATTCATTGATGGTATAATGATAATTGACGTAGTAGTATCACTATGCGCAAAATGGGTGGGGAACTTTCCCTGTTGCGCCCTGAATCTGCGCTTATAAAAAAGAAACAGTGAACACACGTCAGTGTAGGCACAACAAAAGGACAAAAAAGGACTGCCGGAACCGTTTTCCGGCGGACGACCGGACAAAAGAAGGACGGCAAGGCGAGGTGAGCACGGTGGAAGAAACGGCTGTAGTTCCGGAAATCTGCAATATGACCGGTACATACAATCACAATATGGATAAAAAGGGCCGTATCAACTTCCCCGTCAAGCTGCGTGAGCAGATCGGTGAGAGCTTCTGGCTCAGCCGGAGCCTGTCAGAAAAATGCCTTACGGTGTATTCCGAGGCTGGCTGGCGGGATCTGGAGCGTCAGATCAACGGGCTCAAGGGCATCATGGGCGAGAAAATGCGCCGCTGGCTGTGTGCATCCTCCATGCAGGTCACACCCGATCAGCAGGGACGTATTCTGATCCCTGCAGCTTTGCGCAAGTACGCCGGACTGGAACCGGATGACAGTGTTGTTGTCATCGGTGCCGGCCGTAAGGCAGAGATCTGGAAAGAGGCAATCTGGGAGGAGATGGAAGCGAGCTTCGATCCTACCGAGAGCGGCCTGCTCGACGAGCTCTACCTGTAAGGGAGGATTTTCATGGAATTTTCGCATTTCTCAGTGCTGCTTCGTGAGACGGTTGAGGGGCTGGGGATCCGGCCTGACGGCATTTACGTAGACGGCACAGTCGGAGGTGCCGGGCATTCCAGAGAGATCGCTTCCCGACTGAGTGAAAAGGGTCTCCTTATAGGCCTGGATCGTGATCCGGACGCAGTGGCAGTCGCCACAGAACGACTCGCAGGGTACCCCGCCAGGGTGGTACACTGCAACTATTCAGAGATGCGGAAGGCACTCGATGACCTCGGCATCGGTCAGGTGGACGGTGTTCTGCTGGATCTGGGCGTTTCGTCCCACCAGCTCGACACGGCAGAGCGTGGGTTTTCCTACCACACCGACGATGCGCCGCTCGATATGCGGATGAGTCAGGAGGGCCTGAGCGCCAGGGACATCGTGAACACCTGGGAACCCGGGGAGATCACGAGGATCCTGCGGGAATACGGAGAGGAACGCTTTGCGCCCCAGATCGCAGCAGCGATCGTGCGGGCGAGAGCAGCGGCCCCCATCGAGACAACAGGGGCGCTCGCAGAACTGATCTGCTCCGCTGTCCCCCAGAAGTTCCGCAGGGACAAGAATCCCTGCAAAAAGACCTTTATGGCGCTTCGTATCGCCGCAAATGACGAATTCGGACATCTGCGGCTCGGCCTGACGGCAGCATTTGAATGCCTGAAGCCGGGCGGGAGAATGGCGGTCATCACCTTCCATTCGCTGGAGGATCGCATTGTCAAGCAGCAGTTTGCCGAATGGTGCAGGGGATGTACCTGCCCCCCGGACTTTCCGCAATGTGTCTGCGGCAGAAAGCCCCGGGCTGTCCTCATCAACCGCAAGCCGATCACGGCAAGTGAAGAGGAGCTTGCGGTCAACAACCGCAGTCACAGTGCAAAGCTCAGACTGATAGAAAGGAGCTAAGGTTATGGCTTATTATGAGCGCTATGGCAATTCGGCGCCTGCTTCGGTGCCGCCTTCTGTGCCGCCCTC
>CAMNDR010000125.1 GCA_946535685.1 uncultured Clostridia bacterium
GTCCGTACCCCACTGCTGGACGTTGGCACTGTTTTCGGCTGCTCCGCCTTCCACCTGCAGATACAGGCCGGAATTCACATTCTTGATGCGGAAAGTCGCACCGTCCTCAAAGCTCGCCGGTGTGATCGGCGGAGCCATCGGGCCGGAGGGCTCTTCCGTATAGCCTGCACTCGGCACGCCTGCCTTGGCATAGCGCAGGTACATCCAGTTGCTGTTCTGCGACTGGCAGCCGGAATAGCTGTTGCAATAGTTCTTCGCCTGGTCGGCTGAGATCGCTGTATAGTCATAATTGCCGGAAGGACGCCATTTGCTGTCCAGCGAAAGGCTCGGATTGTTGGCGGTTCCCTGTCCGCGGCTGAGCCGGTTGGCATTGGTTCCCTTGGAACCGGAATCAGCAAATGCACCCGGATAGGTGATCGGATTCCAGTCGCAGACGACATTGCCGCCGTTGGCATAATAGCAATTCTCCGCAAAGATATCACATCCGCTGTGGACGGTATATGCCATAGAGAACGTATCTACATAGTTATTCAGGGAGTGGAAATAGCCCCAGCGCATCAGTCCCGGACCTCTGGTAAGGGTCTTGTAGAATTTGTTCGAGGCGATGGTCATGCGGGGATAGTTGTCGTACTTGTCCTTGACACTCTGCGTATCATCCGGATAGCCGAGGATCAGGCCGTATTCATGCAGGCCGAAGCTGCAGTCGGATACCGTACAGTAATCCGCATCATAGCAGCAGGCGAGGAATTTGTCATAATCCGGCTGGCCGTTGGAGGCCTTGTTATAATCCTGGTGGCCGGTGAAGGTCACATGATCCACCCAGAGATTCTGGCCGGAACCGAGATAGACGACAATATTGTCGTTGCCGTTGGCATTGGCATCATGCTGCATATCCAGATTGCGGATGATGATGTTGTTGCCCTTGCCGCTGCCCTGCTTGGTGCAGAGGGCGACATTGTACATCGTGTGGCTGCCGTAGCTGCCGACGATGGTCTTGTTGTCGGTGACATAGATGCGGCCGTCGGGGTTGTAGAGATGGTTCTGGCTGTCGGTCTTGTAGTTCTTGCCGCCGTCGATGTTTCCCTTGACGATGATGGTGTAGGGCTCATTGGCTTCGGCATATTTCTTGAGATCAGAGAACGTATTGACCTCGACCACCTCGCCGAACAGGCCGCCGATGTCGCCGGCTTTGATCTTGCCGGTGTTGTCGTTCTTGCAATAGCCGGCAAAGCCCTGCAGGCCGTCACAGTTGAGCAAAAACTGCTGGTTCTCTGCGCCGGTGTATTTCGAGAGCTTCATGCCGTTTGTGCCCTGGGTCAGTGCAAGGTCTCTGTCCTCATAATTGACGATCTTATAGGCAAGGTGATTGCCCTTGCTGTCCTTGGAGACAGGGACAACGAACCAGTGCTGGGAACGGGCGGATTCGCTGCCGTAGAGGATGACATCTGTTCCCTCCTTGACATTGTAGCCGTCAGGCGTGAGCAGACGGCCGGACTGCACATTGGTCAGCTTGAAATAGGTGCCGGTATCCTCTGCGCCGACACGGTCAAAGCGCCATGTGCCGGACAGATCGCCGCCAAGCGGTTTCATGGTCAGGGCGGAACCGTCCGCGGTGCCGTTCCCGGTCAGGACAGACGCATTGTTCACGGATGCAAGATTCATGAGCTGTGCCGGATAGTCAACGGATGCAGCCGCTGCCGGAACTGCGGTACTGCCCAGCGGGAGCATCATGGCAGTCATGAGCGGAGCCAGTGCCAGGGATACCGCACGGCGCAGGTGTCTGAACTGCTTCATATGGATCAACTCCTTACAGATTCGGTTTGCGTGAGAAAATGATGAAGTCTCTCATCATTTTAATCATATCATATTTTATTCATAAAGTCAATTGCAATCTGTGCATAGAATATGATATTTTTGTGCATCTTTGAGGCAACACCGCACATAGCTGGCGCTGCAGAAACCGCAAAAGCCCTTTCCACGCTGAAAAGGGCTTTCGGGCTGGTTATGCATGCCAGTAATCATTCAGGAAGGCAACACGCTTTTCGAGCCATTCCGCAAGATAGTCCGCAGATTCCGCCTGATTCTTGCATCGCATGGCGCGGCGGCAGAGCTCGTTGCGGATGCTCTGGTCGGAGCGGACGCCCGGCCATCTGTCCTGGCTGCGGTCAAATGCATCTGCATACGCTGCCGCATCATTGCGGATCATCTCGCCCGCACGGGTGAACACACCGCTGTCATATGCCTTTGTCCATTTCTCACGGACGATCTCCCGGAACCAGTCCTCCTGCATCAGCACCGCAAGCCACGGATTGATGCAGTCATAGGTGCTGTTGACATCCGTCAGGACGGACGCTGCATAGAAGCCCCTGCCGTCGGCGCAGCGATCCTTGTTGCCAAGCGCCGAATCAAAATCCCACGGTGCTTCAAACCGCAGCCGCCGGTCGCCGCCTTCGCCGAAATCCACGTCCATGAAGAAGCTCGACCAGTACAGATCGGCATCCACAGTCACTTCACTGAGGATGTACATATCTGCCAGCGATTCCAGATCCACGGCCGCTTCGGCTGCCTGCTGCGGGGTCATGCCCTCGGCGGGTGCAATGGCGGTATAATCCGCATTGAAGGCATAGGCCTTGTCCTCATAGGCGGCAGAATACAGAATGCGGTAAACATTGTTCATATACGATGCGATGAAATCATGCTGCGCCTGGGAATAGATATCGCTCTTGATCGTGATGCCGACATTCTCCTTCCGGTCACCGCCGCCCTCATTCAGCGGACGGACAGAGGCAGTGTTCGTTCCGTCACCTGCAAAGCCGGTCAGCGGGGCATTGTCCGCATAGTCCATCTCAAATGCATGCAGCGGCTCCTCAAGATCATAATAGCCGTCATATTCCATAAAATAGCCGATATCCGTGCCGGCATAGTCTTTCTCAGGCTCGGTGATATCCACACGGCTGCCGCTGGCCTGCTGCTGCTCCGCAAGGAGATACACGCCCCAGTATTCGCCGTTGATCTGCACCTCGACCAGAGCACAGTCCGAGACATACAGGCCGTCCGGCCCGAGGATCTCACTGGCAAGCTGAAAGCCGGTTTTATTGCGCAGGAGCGAGAGATCCTTGTATTCGGCAAGGAGCACCCAGTTTTTCTGCTCTGCACCGTCATTCAGGCCGAGCAGGCTCTGCTTTTCCTCAAATTTCAGGCGCAGGGGCTTCTTGGGATAGAGCGTCGTCCAGTTGCCCCGCACCTTCACATCGGCCGGTGCATTCAGAAGTGTGCTGCTGCCGTCTGTGAGCCGGATCGTACACGGCTCATAATACGGCTCCGGCGGGATGACATAGCCGGGTGTCCACGAGGCATAGGAATGGGACACATAGGAATTGACCGGCTCCGTTGCGAAGCGGATGGCATCCGGATCCGTGCTCACGGTCGTGATGGACAGCACAGGCATCGAAGAGGACACGGCAGGCGCTGTGTCCGGCTCCGAAACGGCAGTGCTGTTCTCTTTCGGCAGGCTGCTCTCAGGGGTGCTGTCAGCGGGTTTGCTGCAGGCGGTGAGCAGCATCGGCAGCAGCATGGCCCATATACAGGCGGCTCTCGGTTTCATAGGCGATCTCCTTTATTGTGATGCTGACTTTATTATAGCATATTGACTTTATTATAGCATATCCCGGTGCAGAATGCAATAGGGTTCACAAAATGCAGATGCCAAAACAAAGCGGAGCACCCGAAGATGCTCCGCCCAACTCTTTATCCTGGATCAATACGTCTTGAAATGGTTCTGATGGCCGTCGCCCCAGAAGCCGATATAGCCGTGATCAAACTGCGAGGGATCTGCGAAGTACAGATCGACCGCTTCACGCACCATATCCGATACCTTCGGGGAATAGGTGCCAAGATCCACATAGGTGGATGCACCGGTGAACTGGTTCTTCTGGGTCAGAACGCTGTAAATATCATCCGGATATACATCCGAATACACACGGTTCATGATGACCTCAACGACCTTGGCCTTTTCCACAACAGGCACCTCATTGGAGCCCGCTTCATGGCCTACGGCGTTGCAGAGCAGGATATAGTCACGCTCGGATACGGAATATACCCAGGAATTGTCATTTGCAGTCACGGCTCCATCCTCTGCATCTTCTGCAGCAGTTGTCTCCACGACGGATTCCTTCACTGCCGGCTGATCGAGGCTCACGGGATTTGTGATCACATTGCCGTTCTGGATATAGATCTCATCAGATGCAGTCACATCTGACAGATCCAGCGCTTTAGTGGTCTCATCTTCTGCCGCCTCTGCTGCTGGCTCTGTCTCATCGGACTGTTCTGCAGCAGTCTCCTTGGCAGATGCGGGTTCTGATGCCGCAGCAGTCTCCTCCACGGCAGCTTCTGTCGCTGCAGCCGGCTCTGTCGGTTCTGTCACTGCAACGGTGGTCTGTACAGCAATACTCTCTCTGACGGGGGCTGTGGTTTCGAGCGAAGTTTCTGTTGCAGCTTCGGTAGGTTCTTCTTCGGTCACGGCCGCACAGGTCTCCGACTCGGTAGCAGAACTGTCATCGAGGGTGATCGTTGCTGCATCTACCACGGCAAAACCGCCGATCAGGCAGGAAGCAAGGATTCCGCATACGATAGCTACGACTTTGGCTTT
>CAMNDR010000126.1 GCA_946535685.1 uncultured Clostridia bacterium
CGGGTGGACAGGATATTTCCGTCGGTGCCGCCATCGCCATCAGTGGCAGCGTGCTGCTGCGGGTGCTCTGCGGTTCTGACAGCCGCAGCGAGACACTGCAGGCACCGATCATCGTGGCATTCCTGATCGCCTGCGTGGCTGCGATGCTGTTCGGTGCATTCAACGGCGCTCTGGTCGCCTATTTCAAGATCCAGCCTATGGTCGCAACGCTGATCCTGTTCACGGCAGGACGCTCCATTGCAGCGTGGATCAATAACAACGAGCTGCCGATCGTCAAGGATCCGAGCTTCAGCTACTATGGCAACTATATCCCTGGAATTCCCGTACCTGCGCCGTTTTTGATCGCCATCGTGTGCTTTGTCATCACATGGCTCGTGCTGAAATTCACGACACTCGGGCTCTATGTGCAGTCGGTCGGCATCAATGAAAAGACCTCCCGCCTGAACGGCCTGAATCCGGAATTCATCAAGCTGATGACCTATGTGCTGCTTGGTCTGTGCGTGGCAGTGGCAGCGCTCATCAAGGTGAGCCGCATTTCCACCATCAACTATTCCGTTGTGGCAAAGGATATCGAGATGGATGCCATCCTGGCGGTCGCACTCGGCGGCAATGCGCTCAGCGGCGGTAAGTTCAACATGGCAGCCTCCATACTCGGTGCCTATGTCATCCAGTTCCTGACCACGACACTGTACAAATTCGAGGTCAATGCAACGGCACTTCCGGCATACAAGGCGATTGTCGTCATTCTTCTTGTCGTGATGAGCGCACCGACCGTCCGTGAGAAGCTTTCTGCACTCGGCAAGAAGCTGCGGCCGCAGAAGGCATAGCGGGGAGGAGGTAACACATGCAGAATCCATTGAAGGGCGGAAATCCGCTCAAGCGCATGACAGACACCAACCTGCTGACGACCATCACGATCACAGTGTTCCTTGTCATGTACATTGCTTCCATCCTGTTCCTCGGTGAGGGCTTCCGCAAACCGCAGCAGATGCTGCAGATCATCAGCACCAATGCGTATCTCATCATTCTTTCCTGCGGCATGAGTCTGGTCATGATAACCGGCGGTATCGACATTTCCGTCGGCGGTGTGACGGCGCTCGTGGCCATGTGCTGTGCCGTCTATCTGGATGAACACGGCGGGAACGTCGTGGTTGCCATGCTGATCGCTGTGGCCATCGGTCTGGCGTTCGGACTGGTGCAGGGCTACCTGATCGCCTATCTCAAGATCCAGCCGTTCATCGTCACCCTTGCCGGCATGTTCTTTGCCAGAGGCATGACGACGATCGTCCATACCAATCCTTTTAATGTGGAAAATGAGGCATTCGTTGCCCTGAAGGACAGCCGCATCATTCTCCCGCTGCTCGGCTCCTATACCCGCAAGGGCAAGTACATTCCGGCGACCATCGAGATCGGCGTCATTGTGGCGCTGGTGATCGTTGTGGTGCTGTTCTGCATGCTGAAATGGACAAAGCTCGGCAGAAATTTCTACGCAGTCGGCGGTAACAAGCAGAGCGCCCTGATGCTTGGCATCAATGTGCAGAGAACGACCTTCATCTCCTATGTGATCTGCGGACTGCTTGCCGGTATCGGCGGATTTGTGTACTTCATGCATGTCGGCTCCGGTTCGCCGTCCCATGCAATGGGGGCAGAGATGAATGCCATCGCCGCTTCCATCATCGGCGGCACGATGCTGACCGGCGGTGTCGGCAATATCCTCGGCACGCTGTTTGGCGTGCTGTCACTGGAGCTCATCAAGGTTATCGTATCGTCTGTCGGCCTTGACCAGGCATGGTGGACTGGTATCACGATCGCAGCAATGCTGTGTATCTTCCTCGTGATCCAGAGCATCATCATTGCCCGCCGCAAGAAGGCCAATGCAGCGGCTGCTGAGAAAGTACCAAAGGGGGGCGCATCATGACCAGTGCAGAATGCATCCGGGCAGGAAAGGCCTGCATCGGAATAGAGCTCGGTTCGACCCGCATCAAGGCGGTGCTCATCGGTGAGGATCATGCGCCGCTCGCACAGGGCATCCATGACTGGCAGAATACGCTTGCGGACGGTGTCTGGACGTATCCGCTCGAAGAAGTCCGGGAGGGTCTGCAGGACTGCTTCCGGGATCTGATGGCGGATGTGCAGAAGCAGTACGGCGTGGCGCTTACATCTGCGGCAGGCTTCGGCATTTCGGCGATGATGCACGGCTATCTTGTCTTTGACGAGGCAGGGGAGCAGCTCGTGCCGTTCCGGACGTGGCGCAACACCATGACGGAGGAAGCGGCAGCAAAGCTGACAGAGGCGTTTTCCTTCAACATCCCGCAGCGCTGGAGCATTGCGCATCTCTATCAGGCGATCCTGAGGGATGAACCGCATATTGACAAAATCCGCTTCATGACAACGCTTGCTGGTTTCGTGCATTTCCTGCTGACCGGTGAAAAGGTCATCGGGATCGGCGATGCATCGGGTATTTTTCCGATCGACCCGGCAGCATGCAGCTATGATGCGGCTATGACGGAGCTATTTGACAGACTGACAAAGGGCACTCGCTTCACGCAGAAGCTCGGCAGCATCCTGCCGGAGATCATCCCTGTCGGTACCTGTGCAGGCAGGCTGACGGAGGCAGGCGCAAAGCTCCTCGATCCGACCGGAACCTTCCGGGCTGGTGTGCCGTTCTGTCCGCCGGAGGGCGATGCCCAGACCGGCATGGCAGCGACCAACAGCATCGCCAGGCGAACGGGCAATGTCTCTGCCGGAACGTCCATTTTTGCGATGATCGTGCTGGAGCAGAGCCTGAAAGCGGTTCACCGGGAGATCGACATCGTGACAACGCCCTGCGGCGATCCGGTGGCGATGGTACACTGCAACAACTGCACCACGGATCTGGATGCGTGGGTGAAGCTGTTCGGCGGCCTGCTTTCGGCAGCAGGGACGGCGCTCCCGAAGCCGCAGCTCTACGACCTGATCTATGCGCTTGCAGCCAGGGGGACACCGGACTGCAGCGGGATCATCTCTTATAACTACTACGCCGGCGAGCCCGTGACCGGACTGGATGCCGGGAAACCGCTCCTGTTCCGGGATCCGGACAGCAGCTTCGGGATCGAGGATCTCGCCCGCAGCCTTGTTTACGGAACGGTCGCAACACTTGCGATCGGCATGGATATCCTCACGAAGGAGGAGCAGGTGAAGCTCGACCGGATCTATGCGCACGGCGGCCTGTTCAAAACGCCCGTGCCAAGCCAGAGCATCCTTGCGGCAGCACTCGGCGCAGACATCACGCTGATGCAGTCGGCGGGTGAGGGCGGCGCCTGGGGCATTGCGCTTCTTGCGGCCTATATGGCAAGAGAGGATCGGGCACAGACACTGCAGGCATACCTCAGTGCGTGTGTCTTCAAGGACATGAACGGCAGTACCGTTTCGCCGGATCCGGCGGATGCGGCAGGATTCGCTGCCTATATCAAACGCTATCAAGCAGGCATTGCTGCCGAACGGGCAGCGGCGCAAATCGGATGAGAAAGGAATGATTCACATGGTAAAATTCTGGTTTATCACAGGCTCACAGTTCTTGTACGGCGAGGAGACGCTCCGCCAGGTCGAGGCGGATTCCAAGATCATTGTGGATGGCCTGAAGCTGCCGTTCCCGGTGGAATACAAGCTGACCGCCAAGACCGAGGAGGAGATCGAGAAGATCGTCAAGGAGGCGAATTATGACGATGAATGCGCAGGCATCATCACCTTCTGCCATACCTTTTCTCCGTCCAAGATGTGGATCAACGGCCTGACGCTGCTGCAGAAGCCGTGGCTGCATCTGCACACGCAGTTCAACGAGACCATCCCGAACGAAGCCATCGACATGGATTATATGAATCTGCACCAGTCCGCACACGGCGACCGTGAGCACGGCTTCATTGGTGCAAGACTCCGTGCGCCGAGAACGGTCGTTGCCGGTTACTGGAAGGATCCTGCTGTGCAGGAGCAGATCGCACAGTGGCAGCGTGCTGCAGTCGGTGTGAAGTTCAGCCGCAGCCTGAAGATCGTCCGCTTCGGCGACAACATGCGTGAGGTAGCCGTGACCGAAGGCGATAAGGTGGAAGTACAGATCAAGCTCGGCTGGCAGGTCAACACCTGGGCAGTCGGTGATCTGGTTGAGGAAATGAACAAGGTGACAGATGCCGAGATCGACGCACTGATGGCGGAATATGCACGCCTTTACACCTTCGATGAGAAGGACACCGAGTCCATCCGCTACCAGGCCCGTGAGGAGATCGCCATTGAGAAGATCCTTGTCCGTGAGGGCGCTATGGCGTTTTCCAATACCTTCCAGGATCTCCACGGCATGAAGCAGCTTCCGGGGCTTGCAGCACAGCACCTGATGTACAAGGGCTATGGCTTCGGCGCAGAGGGTGACTGGAAGACGGCCGGCATGACGGCGATCCTCAAGGCGATGTACCCGGACGGTGCGACCTCGTTCATGGAGGATTATACCTATGATTATCAGCATGAGCTGATCCTCGGCTCGCATATGCTGGAGGTGTGCCCGAGCATTGCGGCGGATAAGCCCCGCATTGAAGTACATCCTCTCGGCATCGGCAACAGGGAAGCGCCTGCCCGTCTCGTATTTGAGGGCAAG